>JAUVQC010000035.1 GCA_030598305.1 Actinomycetes bacterium | reverse complement strand
CGCGCAAGCCCTTGTTCGCGTACAAGGCAGTTGTCGCGTCGCTGCTGGCGATCGTCGGCTTGTCGGTGGTCGTGTGGGCCCATCACATGTTCACGTCCGGAATGGCAGATTTCCTTCATGGACCGTTCATGATTGTCACCGAGGCGATATCGAGTCCGACGGGTGTGATCTTTCTGTCGATCATCGGAACGCTGTGGCAGGGGAGGCTCTGGTTCAGAACGCCGCTCGTTCTCGCGTTCGGATGGCTCTTCAACTTCCTCATCGGTGGTATCACGGGTATCTTCCTTGCCGACGTGGCCACGGATATCCATCTCCACGACACCTATTTCGTCGTAGCGCACTTCCACTACACGATCGTTGGCGGCGCCATCTTTGCTCTCCTCGCCGCACTGTTCTACTGGTTCCCGAAGTTCACGGGGCGGATGTACAACGATCGTCTTGGGATCATTTTTGCGGTCTGGGTAACGGTCGCGTTCAATATGACGTTCATCCCCCTCTTCTGGGTCGGTATCAATGGCATGAACCGCAGAGTGGGCGACTACCCGGACGCCTATGCCAATGCGAACATGTTCGCGTCGGTCTCGGCGCTCATCCTCGGAACAAGTTTCCTGTTGCTCGTTGGCAACCTCGTGTGGTCTGCCATCAAGGGACCGAAGGCCGGGTCCAATCCATGGAATGCGCGAACCCTCGAATGGCAGGTGTCATCACCGCCCTCTCACCATAATTTCCTTTCCCAGCCGGTCATCGTTGGACACCCGTACGACTACGGCATCGACGATGCACCGTACGTCGTGTTCCCTGATGCCAGCGGAGCCACAGAACCAGACACATCCACTGAGGAGGTGTTGGTATGACGACTGAAGAGTTGACCATCGACACCGATGGATTGAAGAAGGCGACCCGCAAGGGCCTTATCGCGGCGGCCATCCTTGCCGTGCTTACGATTGTCGAGTTCTACGTGGCGGTCTCCTTTGAGAACCCGCTGCTCCCTCTGCTTCCGTTCGTTGCCCTCAAGGGCTGGATCATCCTCGATTCGTTCATGCACATCCGAGCCGTATTCGGGGACGGTGAACACTGATGACCACAGATACATCACCTGCCGAGACGGCACCTGCCGAGTATCACCAGGACATGTCCTTCCAGCCGCGAGCGAATCGCATCGGCCTGTGGCTCTTCCTCGTTTCGGAGTCCTTCCTCTTCGCGGCGTTCCTTGCCGCGAGGTACTTCACGACCGGGACGTCGCGGCCCGATGAGCTCAACCAGTCCCTCGCCCTGCTGCTCACCATTGTCCTACTCGTTTCGTCGGTGAGTGCGTATCTCGCAGAGACATCCATTCGCTACAACCATCGTCGGAATTTCATCATCTTTACGATCAGCACGATCGTGATGGGTCTGATCTTCCTCGGCGGCGTCGTGATCGAACTTCAAGAAGCCATCCACTTCTACCCGCCCGGCACACCATACGGATCGGCCTACTTCATGCTGATCGGCCTGCATGCGTTCCATGTGATCACAGGCCTTGCGGCGCTGGGAATCGTGCTGTACCTCGGCCTCAAGGGTCACTTCGGTTCCAAGGAGTACTGGGGAGTCGAAGGCGTCGTCAAGTACTGGCACTTCGTCGACCTTGCGTGGGTGATCATCTACCCGACGCTGTATCTTTTCTAGATGACTGAACCCGATTCGGGTACGAAGACCTACACCAAGCGTCGGAAGTGGACCGAGGCGTTCCTCCTGGTCGCCGGCTCGACATTCCTTGTTTTCGTCCTCTCGTCGATTGCGCTCCTGATCTACACGTCTGGTTCGCGCGAGCCGACCGTACACATCGTCGATATCCCGCCCGGTTCGTGGGATCTCATCGAGCAGGGTGAGAATCCACTCGAGATCCCACCCACATGGACGTTCTATGCCGATGACACACTCGTCCTCGACAACAGGGATGACGTTCCCCACACCCTCGGAAGCTGGTACGTACCGCCCAACACGGTTCGACGTTTCGAGTTGCAACCGGCATACGGCGGTGTGTTCGCGTGCAGCCTGCATCCATCAGGGGGGATCACGCTCAACATCCAGCCCCGTGACTACGACTTCGCGATCATCGCCTATCCCGTCTTCGGATTCGGCCTTGCGGTGGGGATCATCCTTTGGATCGGACTCAACGTCGTGCGCGTGCTCGACAAGGAGCCCGATGTGTCGCAGTACCTCGAAACGGGTGACAGGAAGAAGGCGGGCGCTGACGCGGAATGAAGTCTCCTCGCGTTGGTTGACTCAACCAACGACCTGAGGAGAGATCATGACGATGCCACCGCTTCCAGATGACTGGGCGGATACCCGCGCAACACTCCAGGCCTACGGTCACGCGCTCACTGCCATACCCCGAGCTGGAGCCACACCCGATGACAGATGGGATCATGTGTCGATGACCATCACGTCCAGCGGACTGGCGACCGCACCGACGCCGCTTGCTGACGGTACGGGACTTGTTGGCACGATCGACCTCGTAGCGCACGAGATTGTCATCACGACGGGCGACGACACAGAGCGGATCGACATCAGCGGCGGTCCATCGTCGCGATCCATCGGCGATGCCATGCTTGCTGCGGCAGCGGCGCACGGCTCCGAGATCGACGCAGACACGGATCGTTTCGGCACGTCAGATGACCTTCCATACAACCGGGACCACGCCGCAGCGTTCCTCGCCGCGGCTTCATACGCGTCGACCGCCTTCGAGGAGATGAACGCATCGGTCCCCGGCGAGGTCGCCGGACCGCACCTGTGGCCCCACGGCTTCGACATAGCCACCGAGTGGTACTCGCCGAAGATGGTTCCGAACGGCGACAGCGAGGCCTCGGCACAGATCGCTGTCGGCTTCTACCCGGCGAACGAGTCGTACTTCTATGCGAACCCATGGCCGTACGAAGACTCTTGGGGTCAACGGCCCCCTGTCGAAGGCAGCACGTGGCATCTGGAGGGCTGGCAGGGAGCGGTCCTCCCACCCGACGGTTGTGCAAACGCCGATATCGTCGCCTTCGGCACCGCCGTGCACGATCTGGCAAGGGCGACGCTCAGCTCGTAGTCGGCCAACCGTTCGATGCGGCCCTATGCTGCCGCCCATGGCGTTTCCAGAACCCTTCTACCGGTGGCGACCGCACCCGTGGCATGGACTTTCGGCAGGGGAGAACCCTCCGACACGGGTGAATGCGTTCATCGAGATCACGCCGTTCGACGTGGTCAAGTACGAGGTCGACAAGGAGACGGGATATCTCAGAGTGGATCGACCCCAGCGCGGATCAAGTTCACCGCCCGTGCTGTACGGGTTCATCCCGCGAACCTACTGCGCCCAACGGGTTGCGGCACTCTGTGATGGGGTCGACAAGTCAGACCGTGACCCCCTGGACATCTGTGTGATATCCGAGCGCCCCATCAACCGCATAGAGATCTTGACGCGAGCCCGGGTCGTAGGTGGTCTACAGATGATCGATGGCGGAGAGGCGGACGACAAGATCATTGCGGTGCTCGACAACGACCCGGCGTGGAGCGAAGTCGAGGACATAGCCGGGCTCCCACCGATGCTTGTCGGGCGTATCGAGCACTACTTCTCCTCGTACAAGACGCTGCCAGGTGAGGAGAACACGGTTGAGATTCCGTGGACCTACGGAGCCGACCATGCCACCAAGGTCGTAATGGCCGCGATGGACGATTACGCGGAGGCATTCGGTGAGTCGTAGAGAGCGGGTGATCAGGAAGCTCATCGCGTGGATCATGATCCTGCTGTTCCATCGCGTCGAGGTCAGGCAGCCGCATGGCCTCACGGCCTCTGGTTCCCAGCTGGCCAACGCGAGCCATTTCGGGGGCTTCAGTGATCCTCTTGTACTGATCAGGGCGATGGACCGCGTGCCAAGGTTCATCGGGCGCGACGTGATCTGGAAATTCCCGATCGTCAAGAACATCGCCAACTGGTTCCGGGCCATCCCGGTTCACAAGAGCGATGATGGCGGGCCGTCCTCGAACGACCAGATGTTCCATTCGACGTACGCGGCACTCGCCGAAGCGGACCTCGTCACCATCTTCCCTGAGGGGATCACCGTCGATGACCCGAAGATCGCGCACATCAAGACGGGATCGGCGCGAATAGCCCTTGGAGCGAGAGCCAGCGGCGTGGAGAACATCACGCTCCTGAGCGCCGGGATCCACTACGAGAACAAAGCGGCCCTCCGTTCGGAGGTATTCGTAGATGTCGGCTACCCGATCGATCTGGACGAATGGGTTGCTGACAACATCCCCGAGGGCGAACCACAGGACGCATCGAACAGGGAAGCTGTCGTCGCTCTCACGACAGAGATGGAGAAGCGACTGAGATGGGCCGCACCCGATTTCGATAATTGGAGCGAGGCACGAAACCTCACCACGGCCTCTGACGTGGCTCTCCGCAACCTCGACGGGTCAACACCCGAGGTTGGTCACGGCGACAGGGAGCGGCTCGCGAGGCTCCTCGACGAAGCGCCGGAGGGGCAGAAAACGGCTGTCGCGGAGGCCGTGGAGCTCTACCAGAGCGAGCTCGACGCTCTCGGGTTGGATGACGAAACGTTCGTGTCGTCCCTGAGCACCAAGCCGGCGTTCCTTTGGAACATCGTCAAGGACATCGTTGTCGGACTGCTCCTGGTTCCCTTTGCAATCGTTGGCCTGATCATCAACGCGATTCCCATGGCGCTCGTCTGGTTGATTGGGAGGGCGAGAGTCGATGATGCAATGATGGCGACGATCAAGCCCCTCGGTGCGATCTTCGTATTCATGGTCACGTGGGGTATATGGTTGTGGCGATTCTGGGCGGAGAACGGTGTTGGTTTCTTCGCAGCGATGCTCGTGCTCCTGCCGTTCTACCTGTTTGCGCTCATTGCGTTGTTCGAACGCCTCACACTTTTGTTCCGAGCGATCAGGATCCTGACCCGATCGCGGTCGATCACAGAGGTATACGAACAGCTGCACCATGACAGAGTCGTGGTTGTCGAGGCAGTTGTTCAGGCCGTCTGAACCTTTCCCCGGCTTATGTTGTCAGCGCGCTCCACCTCAGATGAGCGGAGCCTCTCCTCGATACGCTCCATCTGCTCGTCACTGACATCGGTGAATCCATATGCGATCCGGGTGAACGTCGCGAGATCGGCCCTATAGTCGTGCCCCGTTGAGTAGAACTCGCCGGGGACGACCGTTGCGGCGTTCTTCGTGTCGATGAGTCCCTGCCAGAACGCAACACCAGGTAGCCATCGCTGATAGGGATTTACACCGCGGCCGCGCTCGGAACTCTTGAGCCACTCAGGCATGGTCGAGAACGACGACGGCGCAAAGCTGGCGACGGGATCGTTGTCGTGGTTGAGGAACGTAGCCGGGGGGGCGGATTCAACCGTGTGGGCATACGTCAGAAGCTGTTCAGGTCGATCGAAGACGGGTACGCCATCGTTGTCGGTGAGCAGTTCGAAGAGGTCGGTTCCGGAAGGCGTACCCACCCAGAGCGCTCCATCGACCGGGAGATCCGTCCCGTTCCAAACCATCTCGATACCGTTCTGGCCCGTCTGCGCGCCGAGGCTCTCGCCGTAGGCGAACAACCTCACCTCGCGATCGAGTTCATCTATCTCTGACCGTAGCCTGACGATCAGCCGTGCATACAGGTCCGAAGCAGTTGGCACGCTGCCCATCGACAGCATTGACGGGAGGCTGCCGTACTGGATGGCGACGGTTGCGACGTCACCACGCGCCATGAGCTCAGCGGCTTCAACAGTGATGTAGTTGACGTATCCGGTGCCTGCTGGAGATGCAGCGATGATCGTCGAGCGTTCGAAACCCCCGGTGCGTCGCAGTTCTTGGATGGCGAGTTCCACTCGTTCATCGAGAGAGTCTGCAGAGTCGACCCCGATGTAGACGCGAACAGGCTCTTTGCGAGCCTGCTCACCCATGACCATCTCGATGTCTGCTGGCGATGTGGCGACCGAGACAAGGCGCCTGCCCTGGAGTCCGAGTGTGTCGAAGCCCACGAGGCTGTAGCTCCCACCCGTGACGTTGACTCCGTCAGGAGGCTCCTGGTAGGAGATTTCCGTTGCCTTGTTGCCACGCTCGATCGAGCCGATGACACTACCGAGGGCAGTCTTGGCACCAATTGCCAGCAGCCCTGTGCAAGCGAGCGATCCTGCTACGGAGACCAAGGCTCCGGTGAATCCCGTGGTGCCCGTCACCCTCCGCGTCAGGCGTCCGGTCACACGGATGAGTACACCGAGTGCACCAACTGCTGTGACGGCGCCGATGGCAGTCCCGGTGGCGGCTGCGAGATACGCGGCATCCGGCTCATCCTCTCGAGCCTCGAGTGCAGCTCTGGCATCGGCGAATGTCGATGCGCTGAAGGCGACCACACTGAACACGCCGAGGGATGGTCCTCCGGTGCCCGAAACGCCGGAGAGGGCGACCCCGGTCAAGACATCTGAGCCTGCCTCCGTCCACGCAGATGCAGGGTCGATCGGTACTGCCGGCCTATTACCGAAGTCGCGCAAGGAACTCGCGGCGTTGGCGCCTGTAACAACCACGCCTCCGAGGCGAAGCACGGCCGATCCTCCGAATGGGGGAAGCACTCCAAGCATTGCTGATGATGCCGAACCAGCTACGAAGCCCGTGGCGAAGCTCCCTGCCATGATGAGTCCCTGGTCGATCGCGGAGCGCGGCATGAGGCTTGGCTCCAGAGATTTGGTTGCCATTCGAATGCCGGTGAGAAGGCCGGCAAGCGGTGCTGAGTAGTGGAGGCGAGGCACCATCAGTCCTTGACGACTGCAGTGACGATGGACGTGAGCACGGTGATCATCAATGCACCCAGAATGGTTGGCCACCAACCGTCGCTCGTGACACCGAGGTCGAGCTGTTCAGCGAGCCAGATCACGCCGACGACCACGGCGATGTTGATCACGAGTGTTGCGATGCCCAGCGTGACGATCCGCACGGGGAGCGCGAGCAGCTTCAGCACCGGTCGGACGAATGCGTTGGCGAAGGCAAGGAGGGCAACGATGATCAGCATGGCGACCCAATCCCCCCCGAAGTCGAGGCCGTCGATGACACTGAATGTGAGCCAAACGATCGCGGCATTGATCGCAGCGCGGATGAGTAGATTCATGGACTAGACAGTAGTCGGGCCCATGTTTTGACACTTCCCACGGGCGCCGATCTGGGTTAGGTTGGAATCAGGAAGGCAGAGGAGGGACGCATGCCACGTCCGGACAAGCAGATCGATCCCGGGCAACTTGACGGGCCGGCCTCATCGTCTCGTGCACAGTCATGGACGAAGTACGGTGGCGCGGAGACAGTCGAGGGTCATCGGGGCGCCCCAAGTTCAGACGATTCCGTCATCGTCGAGGTCACCGTCGATGACATCCCGGTTACCGACTATCCCGACGGGATGACATCGAAGTACACCACCAGGGGGACAGCCGCCCACGGTATCGGTCTCCCGCCAGAGGATCTCGTCAACACCCCCGTCCGATTCGTGACGGAGTGGGTGATCGATCGGACGGTCGAGGGGCGTACGTATCACCGCACGGACCGCCTCGTCATGGTGCAGCTGGAGGGCTGACGCCAGGATCAGAAGCTGACCAGCGAACCTTCCTCAGGCGTTTGGGTCACCGCAGACGTCTTCGAGCTGTTCAAGCCCGAGTTCCTGAACCGCGCGAGCGGGGTCAGTGATGACGAGCTGGACGTGTTCGTGGACGAGCTCGATGTTCGCGATCCCGCCCTGCTTGCCGTCGTCGCGGTACTTGAGGTGGTATTCGGGTGGGATGAATCGGATGGACACCACGTCTTCGAGATCGACAGAAGGCAGTAACTCAATGAGCTGGGGGAGTGCATCGATCGGAATATCGGTGAGCATCGTGTTCTTGATGACATCAGCGAGCTTTCCGAAATTGAAAATGAGCGACGTCGGATCGGCCTCCTCGATCATTGCTTCGATCACGCACCGCTGGCGGTTCATGCGGAAGTAGTCGGAGTCCTGATGTCTCGTGCGGGCGTACGCGAGGGCGAGGTGCCCATCGAGCTCCTGCCAGCCCTGATCGATCTGGATTCGCTCGACGGAGCCGTCCTCGTGCGGGTATTCCTCGTCGATGACAGTTGAAGGTACGTAGATATTGACGCCGCCGAGGGCGTCAACGATGTCGACAAACCCGTCGAGGTTGACCATCGCGTAGTAGTCAATGTTCAGGCCAAGGAACTCGCCGATGACGCCCTTGACGGCGTTCTCAGAGGGAGTACCTGGACCGGGGAATGCGTCCGGATAGCGCTCGCCCATCACCCACAGCTCGTTGATGAGTTCCGGGTAGCAATCACAGTCCCACACCCCCATTCCTTCAGGGAGAGGGGCATAGGTCCAATTGCGAGGCACAGAGAACATAGCGGTCTCTCCGGTGGCCGGATCGATCGAGACGGTGATCATTGTGTCGGTTCTGACACCCGTTCGTCCCTGGCCGAAGTCACCGCCGATGAGGAGTATGTTCAGGCGATCATCACCGAGGACACTGCTCGGTGGTTCCGATGTGGTGGTATCCGGCGGCGTTGTGGCGACAGTGTTGCCAGATGCGTCCGTCTGGGGCGGGGAAGGTTGTGTCGTGGTTGTCTCCTTGGCCAAGGTGTTGGCTCCGAAGACCGATGTGATGAGGTCGTACTGCACAACGTCGAAGTAGCCAAAGACCGTATGGGGAACCAGGAGTACGGCACCGATGGTGATGGCTCCGAGCAGGATCGCACCAGCGGGGGCAACTTCGGCGGATCCGTACTTGGCTTTTGCTGTGCGATAGGCATCGTCTGCGGCCCAGACACGATATCCAAGGATCAGGATGTTGCCGACCATCATGAGCGCGAGGGATGAGGGCCTGATCCACATGACGAGGAAGGAGACCTTGTTCCTGAAGAAGAACAGCAGGACGGCGATGATCAGGACGTCGATGATCAGGAGCGTGCGGCCTTTTCGGGAGTCGCCCGCCATGAACTGTCCCGCTCCGGGGATGATGGCTGACGCGAATGCCGCGATGAAAGGCTTCGAAGCACTCGACGAGGTGGGGGAGGGTGGCATCGCCCGAGATGGTAGGTGGAGGTCCCCTGTAGTGACCGTATTGCCGGAGACCGAAAACCGGTCGCGGGTAACCTGCGTGCGCAGTGGCAGATATACAGGAATCAAGGGGCGAAGAGGCGAGGAGCCGGGCTGCGCGCTACGCATACATGCGCAGCGACGGAACCCTCGACATCGTCGTCGGCAGCCTGATCGCAGGACTCGGTGGGTATGCGTACCAGTTCATTGGTG
>JAUVQC010000030.1 GCA_030598305.1 Actinomycetes bacterium | reverse complement strand
GAGGCCATGAACATTCTCGACTTCGTCAACGAGATGGGCGGAAGATCGGTGGCCCTGGCCACATTTGACGACGAGTACGGTTTGGACGCCGCCGCCGGAGTGAAGAAGGCCGTCGAGTTCTATGGAATGGATCTTCTCTACGACGGAAGCGCAGCCGTCGTGCCAGGCCAGGACCTCACTTCCGTCATCCTCGGCATCGTCGACTCGAAGGCTGACTGGACGTTCCTTGCCACGAACCCGTCACTCGGAGCCGAGATCCTCGCGGGCGCGGTTCGCTCTGGTTATGAAGGGATGTTCATCGGATCCGTCCCAAGCTACGATTTCAGGCTGCTCGATCAACCCGTTGCTGAGCTCTACGATCGGCGGTACTACCAGTCGGCGTACACCGTCGCGTGGGGGGAAGACACAGTCGGGAACCAAGCATTGATGGCGGCCATTGCTGAGGCGTTCCCTGGTCGCCGGCCGAGTGATGGTTTTGTCGCCGGGTGGAATGGGGCATTGTCCATGCACCGGGTGCTCGCGACCGCCATTGCAAATAGCGATCTCACGCGTAGTGGGATCGTGTCGGCGGCGAACTCGATCGACCAGATCGACTTCGGAGGTACAGCGCCAAGCCAGAGCTATGCCGGCTCGCCGAACGACCACGTGCAGAGGTCAGTTGCGATCTACAAGCCGGATCTCGAGTTCTACACGTCCGCGGGTGGGCCGAACCAAACGGTGTCGCAAGCCGATGGAACGACCGGCTCGAGGCTCGTCAAGCCCTTCTTCGTCGGTGCGATGGCCCAGCAGTACGAGTTCACAAATCCGTGCTTCGAGGAATGAGCGACGCTCCAATCTTCGGATCGATCAGCTCTGAATGAACACCGTTCCGGTGAAGAGTCCCACTGTGCGGCCGTCGTTTCGTGTCACATCGACCCTGTAGGTGGCGAGTGTTCGTCCGCGGGTCACCTCGACCGCTGTTGCCGTGAGTTCATCCCCGAGCCTCGTGGGAGCGGTCAGGGCCAGGTGGGTGTCAATGGCCATTGCCGTGTCGCCGTGTGCATTGGAAGCCAGCGAGAACGCACAGTCTGCGAGTGAGAACATCGCGCCGCCATGGAGTACACCATGGAAGTTGAGCAGATCGTCGCGCACCGTCATGGAAACAGCCACCGAGTCATCGGTTATGTCTTCCAAGCCAATCCCGAGTGCCGCGGCATAGGGGTCACCGTCGAACGCAGCTCGAATGATCTCTTCTCTTGCGGCGGTCACTTGATCGTGCCCGTCATTCTCCAGGCCGTTGGGAGTGCGACGCCGGCGAGCACGATCTTGAGGATGTCAAAAGCGATGAACGGCATGAATCCGATGGCGAGAGCCGCACCGATCGTCTCGATCGAGGGGACCGAGTACATGAGCCACGGAACCCCGAACATGTAGATGGTGAGGTTCCCAAGGAGGAACGCAGGTACGGCTTGTTGCACCGTGCGGTCCCTGCCGCGTTCAGCAAGCGCTCCGACGACCCCCGCCGCGACGATGAAACCGAAGAGGTATCCGAATGTCGCACCGGTTGCTGCTTCCCATCCCCCTGACTGCTGTGCGAACACGGGAAGCCCAACGGCACCCATCAGCCAGTAGATCAATTGGCTACCGGCGCCAGCGCGCGAACCAAGCGCAGCGCCAGCGAGGAGCACAGCAAACGTCTGTCCCGTTACAGGGACCGGCGTACCGGGGATGTGGAATCGGATCTGGGCAGCCAGTGCTGTCAGCACTGCAAACCCAACCATCAGGAGGACCGTGTTGACGGCACTCCGAGGTATGAACACATTGGCGATCGTCTTGTTGGGATATGTCGTCTCCACGTGCCCTCCGGGATCTGAATTCAGGTTCAGCTGCTGGCGATATCTACCGATCTACACGACAATGAGACCGATGAAACTGCTTCTTCGTTTCGTGATTGTGACAGGTCTGCTGCTGGTGTGGGCGGCACCGGTGTCTGCAGCGACGCGCCCGGACGATCTGACTGCGAATCTTGCGCGTCAGCCAGTATTCCACAGGACCCAAGCGCTCGGCACCGAAGTCGGACGGATCCGCATTCCTGCGATCGGGCTCGATGAGACCGTTCGATCAGGTGTGGCGATGTCGGTGATAGATCAGGGCGTTGCCCATTGGTCAGGCACCTCCACACCGGGTGGATCAGGCAACGTCGTGCTCGCAGGCCATCGAACAACCAAGACTCGACCGTTCAGAAACCTCGACAAGCTCGGAAACGGCGATCTCGTGTTCATGACGGATGGCGACGGATTCGAGGTCATGTACCGGGTGTCGGATACCTACGTCGTGGATCCCATGGATCTCTGGATAACGTACGACGGTCCAACACCTTCCGTGACGATGTTCGCATGCCACCCGCTTGGCTCGCAGCGGTTCCGAATCGTTGTGGAGGCAGACCTTCTGGCAGGTCGAAAGATTTCGTAGAGGGCATTGTCGGTGATGCATTCTTGAACCCGCGGTAGTCTCTCGGCAATGGATCAAGACCTTCAGGTGCACGACGACGCCCCACCCGCTCCGGATGTGCCCGTCTCGGTGCAACCCCCCGAGTCGTATCCCAAGTGGCCGTGGATTCTCGCCGTCTTCCTCATCGCTGTGGGAATCGGCATCGCCATTGCATGGCCGATCACCGTTCCCTACTACACGCTCAGCCCGGGTCCCGTCTATGACACGTCGGATTTCATCGAGGTCGAGGGAGGGAACGTCAGCACCGAAGGTGAGCTGTTCTTCCTCACCGTGTCGCTCAAGGAAGCGAACATCTTCGAGTATGCCGCTGGTCGCCTCGACGACAGGGTCACGATTCGCGAACGCGAAACGATTCGTCCAACAGGTGTATCGCCTGATGACCTGAGGCGCGAGAGTCTCGACGCCATGGAGCAGTCGAAACAGGACGCGACCTTCGTTGCCCTGACAAAACTGGGCTATGAGGTCACTTTCATCGGCACAGGTGCACTCGTGATCGAGACGGTTCCCGATTCTGCAGCCGATGGCGTGCTTCTCGCCGGTGACATCATCGTCGAAATGGACGGCGAGACGGTGGCATTCCGAAGCGACATCATCGATGAACTTGGTGGGTTGGAGATCGGTGACGAGGTGGAGTTCATTGTCGAGCGTCCCATCGGCGACGCGACCGACGAGTATCGGGAAGAAGATGTCGAGCTCACGCTTGGTCCGCACGTAGAAGACCCGACCCGGCCGATGGTTGGTGTCCTGCTCGGAAACAACGAGCCGATCGTCGAATTCCCTGTCGTGGTTCACATCGATAGCCAGAACATCGGCGGACCGTCGGCTGGCTTGATGTTCACGCTTCAGATAATGGACCAACTCACAGACGATGAGATCACGAAGGGCAACCGCATTGCTGGGACCGGCACGATTCGACGCGATGGAACGGTTGGACCGATCGGGGGAATACGCCAGAAGGTGTACGGAGCAATCGATGCCGGGGCTATTGCAGTGTTGGTACCAGCAGCGAACTTCGATGACGCCGTTGATGCTGCAGGTGATGACATCGTATTGGTGCGGATCGAGACGATCGATGACGCCCTTGCCTTCCTCGAATCCCTCTGAGCGAACTCCTCCGGCACATCGCTCGATGAAGGAGGAGTTCTGACGTAGGCCATCTGTTGTCCCTCACAATCCGCGGACACAGGCGTCCGCTCCGGTACGCTCCCGCGTATGGCCGATGATGTGACTCCAAAGGACGTCAGAGCGCGTCGGTTCGAGACCACGCGCCGCGGGTACGACCGCACCGAGGTGGACGCTTATCTTTCGTCCCTTGCCAACGACATCGAGCGACTCAACGCCAGGCTCGAGCGGCGCAAGACGAAGGAACTCAAGGTCGGCCTTGACGATCCAGAGGCCCTCGCGCTCGAACTCGGGACGATCGGTGGCGAGGTTGCATCGATCCTCGAGGCCGCTCGTGCCGCGGCCGACGGAATGCGGCGGCGCGCAAACGAGGATGTCACGTCGTGGCGCACAACCACCGAGCGTGAGACCCAGGCACTTTCTGCCGACGCGATCGAGCAATCTCAATCGATGCGTGCAGCGGCTTGGAACGAGGGCACCTCGATGCTGTCGTCAGCGATCGCTGAAGCCGAGGACCTCATCGAATCTGCCAGAGAGGATGCCTTGTTCATCCGTGCCGAGGCCGAACGCGAGGCGATTCGCCTGACGGGTGACGCAAAACGAGATCGCGACGAGCTCATCCGAGGCGCACGACTCGAGTCCGAGGAGATGATCGAGGGCGCTCGAGGTGAGAGCGATGGCATGCTTGCGGCTGCGAGCCAGCAGGCCGAACAGGCCCAGGAGCGAGCGAGGGCGCTTGAAGACCGTAGAGCGGAATTGCTGTCCGAGCTCGAATCGACACGTGCATCAATCAGCCACCTTGAAGAGGAGATCGACTCGCGAAGACAGGAGTTGGAAACTCCCGAACCTGTCCCTGATCGGGAGCCAGACCCAACGTCGCATCACACATCAGATGGTGGTTCGGTTCGGATCGTTGCCCCTTCGAAGGTTGTGACACTCAAGCCCGTGGATGCTGAGGAGCTCGTGGCAGATGTGGTCGCATTGAGAACCGGGACTCCGGTCGAGCCGGTCACGGTCGAGCCTGCAACGGTCGAGACCGTTGAGCCAGAGACGGTAGCGGTGATTGCGCCCCCGCCTGTCGAGCCGACAGACGACGAACCCGTGCCGGACTCTGCGTCCGACAGGGAACCAGACGAGATCGAGTCGTTGTTTGCGAGCCTCCGAGAGGGCACAGCTGACGACGAGAAGCCAGATGTCGGACGCCCGACTTCGGAAGAGGAAGAGGCACCTGAGCCCCCACCCGAACCCGGCCCTGAGCCAGACGCGGCGGATGCCACACTCATCCCCCTGCAGAACGCTGCCCTCAAAGAGATCAAGCGCACCCTTGTCGATCTCCAGAACGAGTCACTCGAGCACCTGCGCGTCGATGATGACTGGACGCCGAACAAGACATTCACCAATAAATTCAAGGCGCCCTTTGGCGATCTTGCGACAGCGATCACTGGATCCAGGACCGACGGAAACGATGCGGCAAAGGAGTTCTCGACGGATCTTCACGCTGCGGTGTCTGGTGTGATCGGAAAGGCACGGGAGTCCGGGGCAGGAGACCGTCAGGTTGCATCGTCGGTGTCAAGGGTATTCCGTATGTGGCGGGTCGACGAATCCGAGCGCCGCGTCCTCGACGCTGCTGCCGAGTTGAGCGAACGCCCCGCCTAGTTCGGCGCGTGTGCTCGTGACTCGGCGCCCGCTTTAGACTCGCCATCGTGATCAATCGCGAACCCACCAATTATCGCCAGCCAACCCGTCTCCGTCGGCTCGCCACGATCGTTGCCGTCTCAGGCTTCCTCGTGCTGCTTCTCGCACGATGGGGTGCAACGCTGTGGACCGACTATCTCTGGTACAGCTCGCTCGATGCCGGTGGCGTGTGGGCAACGCTCACCTTCACAAAGGTGTGGCTCGTATTCGCAGCAACACTGGTCGCATTCGTCGTCATATGGATAAACCTGTTCGTCGTTGACAGGATCTCGCCCCGCTCGTTCGTCTTCGCAGAGACTCCCGATGAGGAGATCCTGGAGCGGTACCACGAGTGGATCGAGCCCCGAGCAGGAGCTGTCCGGTTCGGGTTCTCGGCATTCTTTGCCGTGTTGATCGGTCTCGGAGCTGCAGCGTGGTGGCAGGACTGGCTGCAGTGGCGCAACGGCGTCTCCTTCGGAAAAGTGGATCCGATCTTCCAGAACGACATCTCGCGGTACGTCTTCGGACTGCCGTTCTACCGTGATGTCTACGGGTGGCTGTTCCAGTTGCTGTTGATCACGACACTTGTCGTCGTTGCGGCGCACTACCTCAACGGCGGCATCAAGATCGGTACACCCGGCCAACGAACATCCGACGGTGTCAAAGCACACATCTCGATCCTCGTGGCTGTGATCGCGTTGCTCAAGGCACTCGGATACGTCTTTGACAAGTGGGAGTTGCTCTACTCGGGTCGCGGAGCCGTGTTCGGAGCCTCGTTCACAGACGTCAACGCGCAGGTGCCGGCGCTGAATCTTCTGATCTTCATCTCGATCATTTCGGCGATCATCCTGCTCGTGAACGTGTGGTTCAAGGGCTGGTCGTTACCGGCGATCGCACTCGGTATCTGGCTCGTGACGTCCATTGGTGTCGGCGGCATCTATCCGGCGCTTGTTCAGCGATTCTCTGTCGAGCCGAACGAACTCAACAAGGAACTGCCCTATGTCCAACACAACCTGGACTTCACGCGTTTCGCTTATGGCCTCGATGAGGTCGACGTCAGGCCCTTCAACGCGTCGACGGATCTGACAGCGGACGTCGTTGAGGAGAATCGCTCGACGATCAACAACATCAGGCTGTGGGACCCGGGGGTGCTCTCGGAGACCTATCCCGAGCTTCAGAACATCAAGACGTACTACAACTTCAACGACGTCGATGTCGACAGGTATATCATCAATGGAGAGCTCACCCAGGTCATGACCGCGGCGCGTGGACTCGACGAGCTCAGTATCCCCGGTGGTGGCTGGGTGAACGAACGGCTCATCTACACCCATGGCCTCGGCATCGTACTCAGCCCAGCGAACGATGTGACGACTGACGGTCTTCCCGACTTCCTGCTCGAGGACATCCCCCCGGTCAACCGATCGGGTGACCCAAGCCTCGACGTCACCCAACCACGCATCTACTTCTCTGACGACTCGCACGACGACTTCCTCATCGCAGGCTCGCTCGAAGGCGAAGTTGACATCCCGCAGAACGGCGGTACCGCTGAGTCGACGTCAACCATCCACTACGACGGCGAGGGTGGCGTCGCGATCGGTGGCTTCTTCAAGCGGTTCGCATGGGCACTGCGTTTCGGCGACCTCAACACGTTGATCTCGAGTCAGATCGACGCCTCGAGCAAGGTGATGATCGCCCGCAATATCGAGGAGCGCGTCACTCGCATGGCACCGTTCCTCATGTCAGATGACGACCCGTACATGGTCACGGTCAACGGTCGGCTCGTGTGGATCATGGACCTCTACACGGTGTCCAGTAGGTATCCGTACTCGGAGCTCGCAAGCACTGCCAGGCTCAACAGCGGATCGGACCTTCCAAGGACGTTCAACTACATCCGCAACTCGGTCAAGGCGGTTATCGACGCCTACGACGGGACGATCGATCTGTACGTGTTCGATGCTGACGACCCCCTGATCAGGACGAACGAGAGGATCTTCCCTGGGATCTTCAAGCCGCTGAGCGAGTTCCCCGAGGAACTGGTGCCACACATCAGGTATCCAGAGGACCTGTTCAGGGTGCAGACAGATATCTACACGCTCTACCACATGACCGATCCTGTTGACCTATACCAGGTCAACGATCCGTGGCAGATCGCTCGGGACCCTTCGACAAGCCCGAAGCCTTCGCTGCGCGGCACGTTCACTACGAGCCCGATGCTCCCGTATTACCTCTTGATG
This sequence comes from Actinomycetes bacterium, assembly GCA_030598305.1. The sequence continues at coordinate 2,410 of JAUVQC010000030.1, read as the reverse complement.
GAGCTTCCGGAGGAAGAGCGGTTGTCGTTCCTCCTCATGCAGCCCTTCACGCCGGAGAAACGTCCGAACATGTCGTCCTTCGTGGTGGCCAAGAGCGGTCCCTTGGACGAATACGGGACATTGATCTCCTACACGATGCCTGCTGATCGGCAGATCGATGGACCGGGCCAGGTCGGTGACTTCATCGAGCAGGATCCGAAGGTGTCAGCAGAGTTCACGCTCCTGGGCCAGGAAGGGTCGACCGTCATCAAGGGCAACCTTCTCGTGGTGCCGATCGACGACTCGCTGTTGTATGTTCAGCCGATCTACCTGGCCGCCGACGCTGGTGGCATCCCGCAGTTCAAGCGGGTTGTTGCATCCTTCGACAGCCAGATCGAGATAGCGGACAGTCTTGACGAGGTGCTGGTGCTGCTGTTCGGCGCACCCGGTGCCGGTGATGGCGACGGAGACGGCGATGGCGATGGTGATGGCGATACAGCGCCACCAGAGGGCACGGTCCAGGAACAGGTGACAGACCTCCTTGCCCGGGCCCAGCTTGCATTCGACGCTGCTGATAGAGCCTTGCTGAGCGGTGATCTCGCCGAGTACCAGAAGAGGGTGGATGAGGCTGCAGGCTACATTGCCGAGGCGAACCGCATCATCGCTGAAGCCGCAGTAGCCGCAGCCGAGGACGACGGCACCTCCACCTAGCTCGCCCCGCCACGAACCCAACGGTTGGGAACGCCTCCGGCGTTCCTCAGACCGGACTGAGTCCGGTCTCTGGCCCAGAGAACAGCTGGGGGTTGAGCTTCTCGGCGAGGAACACTCGCTGATGATCACTCGTCGCCACGTCGAGAGCCCGCTCGTATGCGGCACGGGAACCTGCCCGATCGCCCGCATCCCGCAGGAGAGCACCGCGCGCCGAGTGGTAGTACACATAGTCGTCGAGACCATCGATCTGATCGATCATCGCAAGACCTGCCCGGGGGCCGGAAGCCATTGCAACCGCCACGGCCTGGTTGAGGGGGACGATGGGAGAGTCGTCGAACCGCCTGAGCGAACCGTAGAGCGCGATGATCTGCTCCCAATCGGTATCCTCCGGGCTCACTGCATCTGCGTGCACCGCTGAGATCGCAGCCTGAATCTGATAAGGACCGGGACGCTCACGCGCGATAGCCCTGTCGAGGTACCCGTGTGCCTCCCTGATGGCGGCACCATCCCATGTGCTCCGGTCCTGGTCCGAGAGAAGCACAACGTCGCCCACGGAATCGGTACGAGCATCGGCTCGCGAGCCCTGGAACAGCATCAGCGCGATCAGACCGAGTGTCTCTGGTTCGTTCGGAAGGAGACCGTCCATGATCCGTGCAAGTCGTAGGGCTTCCCCGGTCAGGTCGCCACGGTGAACCGACTCACCCGCCGACGTCGTGTAGCCCTCGTTGTAGATCAGATACACCACCTCGAGCACGGCATCGAGGCGATCGGGTAGGTCAGCGTCAGACGGGACTCGATAGGGAATCCCCGCGTCCCGGATCTTGCGCTTCGCCCTCACGATGCGCTGTGCCATGGTTGTCTCAGGAACGAGGAAGGCGTTGGCGATCTCCTCGGTCGTGAGACCACCGATGGTCTTGAGCGTCAGGGCGATTCGCGCCGACCGGGCCAGTGATGGATGACAGCATGTGAAGATGAGGCGCAGTCGGTCGTCGCCGACGACATCGGTGTCGAGTGCCTCATCGGACATTCCATCGATCTGCCTTGCGATCGTCTCGTACTTGCGCTGGAGGTTCCGGGTGCGTCTGATCCTGTCAACGGCCATACGGCGTGCTGTCGTCGTGAGCCATGCCGCCGGGTTGCGGGGGATCTCCTCGGTCCATGCGCCCAATGCGGCAACGCACGCATCCTGAAGCGCGTCCTCTGCAAGCTCGAGGTCCCCGAGGTATCGGGCGAGACCCGCAACGACGAGGCCGTGCTCCTCTCGGAACACGGCCTCGATGGCGTTGCGTGACTCTCCCAATGACTATCCGAAGTCGACGAGGGGCCGGATCTCGATGGTTCCCCTGTTGACACTGGGGATACGCACTGCTGCCTCGATCGCCTGGTCGAGGTCATCGACCTCGATGAGATAGAAGCCGCCGAGCTGTTCCTTCGTCTCAGCGAACGGGCCATCGGTGACGGTGCGTTCCCCGCTACGCACGCTCACGGATGTCGCGCTGTCAACATCGAGGAGCGCCTCGCCCCCACGGTTGATGCCCTCAGCGGTGATGTCCTCGGTGAACTTGTAGTACCCCTGGTACATCGCATCGAACTCCGGTGTGCCTTCCTTCTCCTGGCCTGCCTCGTCTGCGTAGATGAGCAATGCGTACTTCATGTGAACTCCTTGGTCCTCGGCGACACGTGTTGCGCTTGTCATGGTGACGACGAACAGCCTTCCCTG
>JAUVQC010000150.1 GCA_030598305.1 Actinomycetes bacterium | reverse complement strand
GCTCATCGGTCCCAAGGGTGTCTCAGGTATCGACCTCACCGGCACGCTTTGGATCATCCTGCTCGCTCACGTGTTCTACAACTATGCGATCGTCGTGCGAGGGGTGGGGGCGTACTGGGAGCGCATCGACCATGTACTCGAGGACGCCGCCAGAAGCCTCGGAGCATCCAGATTCCAGGTCTTTCGAACCGTCACGCTGCCGCTGCTTGCACCCGCGATTGCCTCGACGAGCGCTCTCGTGTTCCTGTTCTCCTTCACGTCCTTCGGAGTCGTACTGCTGCTGGGTGACATCAACCACTCGACGATCGAGGTCGAGATCTGGCGTCAGACGACGGCGTTCCTCCGCCTCGACGTTGCGTCGACACTGGCTGTGCTCCAACTCCTCGGTGTTGGTGCGATCCTCATGCTCTACGGGCACTATCAGCAACGCACGGCTACACAATTCGCACACGTTGCCACTCCCCCACCCCGTCCGTCATCACGTTCTGAACGCCTCGCAGTTGGGTCGGTCCTCTCCTTCACAGCCTTGCTCCTCGGGCTTCCGCTGATGATCCTCATCGGCCGCTCCCTCGCCGACCCGGGTGGAGGGATCGGCGTGGCGAACTACGTGAACCTCTTCACACTGCCGGAGAAGAGTGGTGCATTCGTTGCACCATCTGAGGCGATCCTGAACTCCCTGGGTTTCGCTGTCGTCGCTACAGCGATCGGAGCGCTCATCGGTGTTCTCGCCAGCGCCGCACTCTCGTATTCGAGGAGCCGCGCCGCACGGGGCTTCGATCTGTTTGTCATGCTCCCCCTCGGCACCTCCGCCGTTACCATCGGATTCGGTTTCCTCGTCGCCCTTGGGTGGCCGATCGACCTGCGAACGTCGCTGGTGCTCATCCCGATTGCCCACGCACTTGTAGCCATACCGTTCGTGGTCCGAACAACGAGTCCGTCGATGGGCAGCGTTCAGCACCACCTGAGAGAGGCGGCAGCGACGCTTGGCGCGAGACCGTCAATGGCATGGTGGACGATCGACTTCCGCCTTGTTTCAAGATCCATGGCGGTTGGGGCAGCATTCGCATTCGCCATCTCCATGGGAGAATTCGGAGCGACATCCTTCATCACCAGACCGAACACACCCACTATCCCAATCGCGATCTTCCGGCTCCTCGGAAGACCCGGAGCCAGTCCCTTCGGTGCTGCCGTTGCGATGAGTGTCATCCTCATGCTCATCACGGGAATCGCAGTGTTCGCAATCGATTCCCTGCGCACACAGAGGGCTGGTGAGCTGTGAGCCTCCATGTCGACGGCATCACCGTTCGATACGACTCCAAGGTTGCTGTTGCGGATCTCACGATCGATGTGGCCCCCGGCGAACGCTTCGCTGTCATGGGTCCGTCGGGCTCGGGGAAGAGCACGCTGCTACGGTCCATCGCCGGACTGACGGCCATCGATTCGGGAACGATCGCGATCGACGGAGAAGATATGACCCGGGTCCCGGCACATCGGAGGCCTGTAGGGCTGATGTTCCAGGACTATGCATTGTTCCCCCACATGACGGTCGCGCAGAACGTTGCCTACGGCCTCCGAATGGCAGGCATGCCGTCAGCGGAGCGGTCGACCCGCAGCCTCGATCTCCTTGGTCTCGTCGGACTCGACGGGTTCGCCGACAGAAAGCCGGCAACCCTCAGCGGAGGAGAACAGCAGCGAGTTGCGCTGGCCCGTACACTCGCCCCCGAGCCGTCGGTGGTGCTGCTCGACGAGCCACTCGGATCCCTCGACGTCTCGCTGCGCGAGTCGCTTCTGGCCGAGACACGATCGATCCTCGACACCGTCGGTGCGACCAGCATCTATGTGACTCACGATCGGACCGAGGCGTTCGCCTTCTGTGACCGGATGGCCGTCATGCACGACGGCGGGATCGTCCGGATCGGTACACCGACAGAGATCTGGCACGCCCCCGGGTCGCCGTTTGTTGCAGCAGCGATCGGTCAGTCCAATCTTGTCGAGATGGCCGCAATCGCATCCGGCTGCACTGGCCTTGGATTCGTCCCCCTCGACGCGGCCAGGATGGATGACGGCGGTCGGTTGACGGGCATCATTTCGGCGTCGCGGTTCCGCGACGGTCTCCACATTGCGAGGGTCACACTGGCCGATGGCACAGCCACGCTCGATCTATACACGCCACGCGACATGGCAATCGGGTCTCGAATCCGGTTCGATGTCGATCTCGAGCGGGTGGTCGTGGTGTCAGCCGACGAGGTCTGAGGTACGGACGACCTTCCCGAAGTCCGCTTCGAGCGTGAGCTGGGCGTACGTGGCGATCTCCCTCGCTCGGTACACCTTGTGCGTGTCGGTCACGATGTCGAAGGTATGCGTCGCGTCAGCGACGAACAACATCTCATACCCAAGGTCTGATGCCATACGTGCGGTCGTCTCACAGCACATGTTTGTTTGGATCCCGGTTATCGCGACACCCGTGATCCCATGCTCCTTGAGCCACGCATCGAGATCGGGCTCACCGTAGAACGCTGAGTGCACATTCTTGACCACGAGCAGGTCAGGTTTGCCCTTCAGCGCTTCTTTGAACTGGTTGCCCTTGCCGGTCGCCACCAGAGGAGATGAGGGCGTTGCAGAGTCGTGGCGCACGTACACGATCGGCCAGTCCTGTGATCGCCACGCCTCGATGAGTTGCTCGATGTTCGCTTCACAGTCCGGGTTGTTGCGCGGGCCCCAGTAATTCGCATCGTCGAATCCCTTTTGCACATCGATCACGATGAGCGCAGTGCTGCCGGTCCAATCGGTCACATCTTCCCCCGATCCGTTAATTCCGCCCAACGTGCCCCGCTCGCCGCGATCAAGCGGTCGAGTGCGACCGGATACACCGTGTCTGGCGTTCCTCCCGCTGACCAGACCCAACGGTAGCGGGCGAGACCGTTGTCTGCGACCACCTTTATCGATTTCGGTAGACCGACACCTGGAGTTCCTCCGGCAACGAAGCCGGTGATGTCGCGGACCGTGTCCAGATTCGCGATCTGCGCACGCTCTGCTCCTACCGCAGCTGCGAGCTTCGTCTCGCTGATACGGCGGTCCCCGGGCGCGATCACGAGTACTGGGTCACCATCGGCGAGGAACAGGATGCTCTTGGCAATCTCGCCCAGCTCGGCGCCGACAGCGGCGGCCGCGTCCGCCGATGTCTTGGTACCCGATGGAAAGCGGTGAATGGCCGGGGCAACCCCGACGTGTATTGCACCAGCAATGAACCGCTCCGTTGCCTCCGGCAAGACATCGCCAACACGGCGCACCGCTGATTGGGTAGCAACCCACATCACCCGTTCGTCATGAGTCTCAACAGGCAGCGATTCGACAAGTAACTCATCGACGGTGACTCCGATCCGCACGACTCCCCGCGGAAGCTTCCCAAGAAGTCCGTCGTAGTAGCCCTTGCCACGACCAAGGCGGTTGCCGTTGTCGTCGAACGCCAATCCGGGCACGAGCACCACATCGATATCGGCCAGCGATACGACTGGCGCATGTTTGGTCGGTTGGAGGAAGCCCATCCGGTGCTTCTCCAAGCGGTCAGGTATCCAGTCGTGAACTGTCAGCGGGCCGACTTCTGGCGTTCTTGTGAGCACAACGCGGCATCGGCCGAGCGCATGCAGGTCAGCAAGATCGATCTCATCGGGCATGGCAAGATACGAGAGCACCGTCCCATACAGCGGTGCCCACCCAGTCAGCGTCCGCGTCACATTGCTCGAG
>JAUVQC010000066.1 GCA_030598305.1 Actinomycetes bacterium | reverse complement strand
GGAATTACGTGCGAAGGAGTCTGATCGCATCGACTCGACAACGGCGATGCTGAGGGCTCTCGAAGGTGGCATAGATCCATCCGATGACGGCTTCGCAGTTGTCGGGAAGGGATTCCTATCGGGCGGTACGGTCGATTCCCGCGGAGACCACCGGATAGTCATGGCCACCACCGTCGCCGCCTTGTGCGCTGATGGCCCCGTTGAGATCCTCGGCGCAGAGTGTGTCGCGGTTTCATGGCCTGATTTCTACGAGACGATGGAGACGATGTGGTAGTTGCAATCGACGGACCCAGCGGAGTGGGCAAGAGCACGGTATCTCGGGCGGTGGCAATTGCACTTGGCCTCGCATATCTCGACACCGGCGCAACCTATCGGGCCGCGACGCTCGCCATTGTGCGAACAGGTATCAGCGTCCTCGACGAGGCTGCGATCCTCTCTGAGCTTGATGGACACAGCATCGACTACACCGAGCTCGGCATCCTGCTTGACGGGGAGTCGGTTGCATTCGACGTCCGCTCCGAGGAAGTCACGCGGAACGTGAGCGCTGTATCTGCCCATGCGAGGGTGCGTTCGGCCATCGTCGAGATCCAACGCCGTTGGGTCGATAACCGAGATGGCGACGCGGTTGTAGAGGGCCGTGACATCGGCACAGTCGTTTTCCCGGACGCCCCGCTCAAGATCTACCTCACCGCAAGCCCTCTTGTACGAGCGAAGCGACGCTCCGGGGACGCTGAAGCATCCGGCAAGTCCGTCGAGGAGATCGCTGCGGAGATTGAGGCTCGCGACCACGCGGACTCGACTCGCGAGGCATCGCCCCTTCGCCCCGCCCATGATGCAATCCAGATCGATACCTCAGACCTCGCGATCGATGACGTCGTCAGAACTATCCTTCGCTCCGTGCCCGCCGCCTGATCAGTGGAGACCACCGAAGATGAAGCCAAGGAAACAACACTGGGAGGATGTGTACCAGGTACGAGACCACGACTTGGTGAGCTGGTATCAGGCGGATCCGATCCTCTCGGTCGAGTTGATATCGTCCTGTGGAACCAACCTCAACTCACCACTCATCGACGTCGGCGGCGGCAGCTCAGTGCTCGTCGACCGCCTACTGGAAACCGGCTACATCGACATCTCGGTCATCGACCTGTCACCCACAGCGCTCAGGAACTCGCGCACGAGGCTCGGCGAGCGGGCCAGGGACGTGACGTGGATCGAGAGCGATATCACCGACCAAATGTTCGAGCAACACTTCGCGATCTGGCATGATCGTGCTGTCTTCCACTTCCTCACCGAACCCGAGGATCAAGAACGCTATGTGGACCAGATCAGGACCGTCATCCCGGCCGGTGGGCATGTCATCATCGCTACTTTCGCTCCCGACGGTCCGGACCAGTGCAGCGGCCTGCCGGTACAACGGTATGACGAGCATTCGCTGAGTGACGTTCTAGGAGCTGGCTTTGAGCCGATGAGGTTCGAGCGTGAGGCACACCGAACTCCGAGCGGCTCGATTCAGCGATTCATGTATGGAAGTTTCACGCGCACGGTTGATTCCTCCAAGTAGGCACAAGATGGGTGACGACATGGCCATGCACGATGAACCGAATGCATTCGTCCTCGAATCGGGTAACGGCGACCTCAGGGTGACGCCTTCCAGCCTGAGTAGGTGTGGCCTAGGGGAGAGGTCCATGTGTACGTGCCTCTGGATTCACGCTGATAACTCCAGCCGTTGCCTTTGAACCGGTGGTCGTGGGGAACGCCTACGGCGTTCCTCGGGAGTCGCTCCGCAACTCAGCGAAGACAGGAGAGCTATACACCGAGGATGGCGAGGGCTTCCGTTGCCGTAAAGTCTCGATCGTTCTCGATCGGGCCGGAGGCGCCCGGCACGCGGCACGCGAACCCGCCCTCGACCAGTGGCTGCAATGCAGCCATGAACCGACGAAGCGATGGGGGGAGAGGGAAATACTCATCTTCTGTCGTCACCCGCAGTTGATCGACACCATGAGTGGGCGCAACGCGTTCGATGACCCGCTGAACCCGTTGGTCCGGCGCTGATGCCCCTGCGGTCACGCCAACCACATCAGCACCGTCGAGCCATGATGCATCGATGTCCGTGTCGTTCTCGACCCTGTACGTGGGAATGCCGGCATTCTTTCCGACCCGCACAAGTGCCTGGGTATTCGAAGAGTTTTCGGATCCAACAACGAGCAACACATCGGCACGTTCGGCGAGGCCCTGAATCGCTGCCTGGCGATTCGTCGTCGCGTAGCAGAGGTCGCTCTTGCGTGCTGTCCACAGATCGGGGAAGCGTTCCTCGGCGTGGCTGAGTACGTCCTCCCACTCAAAGAGACCGAGAGTGGTTTGGGCCAGGAGTGCAACCTTCGCATCTGCATCAGCATCGAACATGTCAAGACCGACGCGGGGGTCGACGAGTTGGGCAGATTCGGGCGCCTCGGCCATGGCCCCAATCGCTTCGTCGTGGCCCTCGTGTCCGACATAGATGATGTCGTAGCCCTGGGATGCCATCCTGCGAACCTCGTGATGCACCTTGGTCACCAGGGGACAGACTGCATCGACCATGACCGCGGTGCGGTCTGAGGCAGCCTCGACGACTTCCGGTGCGGATCCATGCGCTGACAGCATCACTGGCATCCCAGCAGGAACATCGGAGATGTCGTCAACGAATATGACGCCAGCATCCTCGAACGCTGAGACCACCGCCGCGTTGTGCACGATCTCGTGATAGCAGTAGACCGGCGGTTCATACACCTGCACCATCCACGTGAGCGCCTTGATCGCCATCTCAACACCTGCGCAGAACCCCCGCGGCTCTGCCAGAAGTACCTTTGTCACCATCCGGTCAGGTTACGGCAGAACTGCCTCCTGTTCCGAGGGTGCGCGGTATCCTCGGGATCCATGTCCCTTCCCACGATCCTCGAGGTCATCCCTGGCACCCCTGCAGAGGCGTCGGGCCTTGTCGCGGGCGATGAACTGGTATCGATCAATGGTCTGATCCCGAACGATGTCATCGAGTACCAGCAACTTGTCGATGACGCCGATCCGGTCTTCGGCCTCAGGCGCGATGGCGTGGACATCGAGACGGTCGTTGTCAAGGCCGACGGAATTCCGATCGGAATTCGGCTCGGATCGTCGATCTTCGACCGCGTCCAGACGTGTGACAACCATTGCGAATTCTGCTTCATCTACCAGCTACCGCCGGGCATGCGCAAGTCGCTGTACCTCAAGGATGATGACTACCGCCTTTCGTTCCTCTACGGAAACTTCACCACGCTCACTCGGTTCACGGAACTTGATCTTGCCAGGGTCATTGAGGACCGACTCGGCCCCCTCTACGTTTCCATCCATGCAACCGATCCCGACGTCAGGGCAGAGATGCTTCGAAATCGCCGAGGAGCGACGAGCCTCCGATGGCTCGCGGCCCTGCTCGACAGCGACATCACCGTCCACGGCCAGGTAGTCCTTTGTCCGGATATCAACAATGATGCTGTCCTCGACCGCACGCTTGCAGAAGTCATCACCCGATTCCCGAACCTCGAAACCGTTGGGATCGTGCCCCTCGGCCTGTCCAAGTACAACTCGGAGGCGAATCTCAGGGTGCACACACGCGAGGAAGCTGCGCGCGACCTTGAAGTCGTCGATTTCTGGCAGCAGCAAGCACTCGAGATGCTGGGCAGGCGGATCTTCCAGGCTTCGGACGAGCTTTATGTCACGGCAGGCCTCGAAGTTCCGGAGTCCGCAGCGTACGAGGGGTTCCAACAGCATGAGAACGGTATCGGCATGGTCAGGGCGTTCTACGACGAGCTCGACCGTCTCGAACACGGTTCGAGCTCAACAGCGCCTATCGTCACGGGGGAGTGGAGGTCCATGCCAGCAGCGCCGGCCGAGGGCTATCGTGCGGTGCGCCACAGGGTCGAGGATCCACATGCGGAAGCCGGACCGCTGGTGGTGCTCACCGGAGCCTACGGAAGTTCCGTTCTCGGGCCGATACTGAAGCGTCTCGAGCATCTCGCGAGGCGGAGGATCAGGCTGCTGGAGGTCCCGAACGACTTCTTCGGCGGGAACACCGCCGTTGCTGGCCTCATGGTTGGAGAAGACATCATCAATACGATCAAGAACGACCAAGGTGCCGTTGGGGCCTACGTGATCCCCGATGTCGCGCTGTCGGGAGACACCTTCATCGACGACACTCCGCTCGCTGATGTGGCTGCCATAGCGGCTGCGCCCGTGGTGGTCGCACCAGCCACAGCCGCCGGCCTACTGGGAGCGGCACGATGAGCAGAACACCGATCGTCGTTGTCCTTGGCCGTCCGAACGTGGGTAAATCAACGCTCGTCAACAGGATCGTCGGAAGGAAGTCCGCGGTAACCAACGAGGAGGCTGGTGTCACCCGGGACCGCCGACAGTTCGACGCCGAGTGGTCGGGGCATCACTTCCACGTGGTCGACACCGGTGGTTGGGAGGCCAGACCCGAAGAGGAACTCACGGCGAATATCCGCGAGCAGGCCGAAATAGCAGTCACCGGTGCTGATCTCGTCGTGTTCGTTGCCGATGCGACCACCGAGGTGACGGACGACGACATCGGTATTGCGCGCATCCTCCAACGTTCAGAGGTTCCCCACCTCCTCGTCGCGAACAAGGTCGACTCACCTGCCGCTGAGTCCGATCTCGGCCACCTCTGGGGGCTCGGTCTCGGCAACCCGTTGCCTGTCTCCGCCCTTGCGGGAAGGCACACAGGAGATCTCCTCGATCACATCATCGACCTATTCCCCGATGACCTCGAGGGAGACGCCGACCCGGATACGATCGCCAGCCTTGCAATCGTCGGACGCCCGAACGTGGGCAAGTCAACTCTCCTCAACCGCCTCGCCGGGTCCGAACGCGTTCTCGTGTCGGATGTCCCCGGCACGACCCGTGACCCGATCAACCTCATCGTCGACATTGACGGTGAGTACTTCGAGGTGATCGATACAGCTGGGATCAAACGCGATACCAAGATCAAGGACGAGGCCGACTACTACTCGGTACTCCGGGCCCATGACGTCGTGAGGCAGGCGGACGTCGTCCTCTTCGTTGTCGACGGCCAGCGCGGCGCGACGCATCAGGAGCAGCGTCTTGCTGAGGAGATCGCCAAGGCAGGAGCAGGGTTGATCATCCTGCTCAACAAGTGGGATGAACTTACCGAGGATGAGCGCCTCGAAACGGAGGACTCCGTTGCGGACCGACTTGCGTTCGTCGATTGGGCTCCTGTGCTGCGGATGTCTGCGCTGACCGGCGCAAGAACACACCGCCTGCCGAAGTACATCCGTGTGGTCCTCGAGCATCGCAGACAGAGGATCCCGGCCTCGGAGGTCAACAAGCTCGTCCGCAGACTACAGGAGGCCCACCCACCGCCCATCCGCAAGGGACGCCGCCCAAAGATCCTGTACGCGGTCCAGGCAGAGACCGAACCGCCGACCTTCGTGCTGTTCGTGCGCGGTGGCGAGCTCGGAACCGACTACATTCGGTTCATCGAGAATCGAATCAGGGAAGCGTATGACTTCACAGGTACCCCCATCAGGGTTCGCACGAGGAACCGTCACTGATGGATGATCGCCTCGCCAAGGCTACTGAACGTGCCCTGGGCGGCGGCCCCGAGCGGTACCACGACAAGCTGAGGACACAGGGCAAGCTCTTCGTCCGTGACCGGATCGACCTCCTTGTCGATGCTGACAGCTTCGTTGAGGACGGTCTACTGGCTCGTAGCGATGATGATGTCTTGGCGGCCGATGGCGTGGTGACCGGAAGGGCCCGCGTGGACGGTCGGCCGGTCATGGTCATCGCGAACGACCCGACCGTCAAAGCAGGCTCGTGGGGCAGGATCACGGTTGAGAAGATGATCAGGGCTCTCGAAGCCGCCTACGACGAACTCCTCCCTGTCTTCTACCTTGTTGATTCTGCCGGCGCACGAATCACGGACCAGGTCGATCTCTTCCCCGGACGCAGGGGAGCGGGCAAGATCTTCTATAACCAGATCCGACTCTCGGGCCGCGTGCCGCAGATCTGTTGCCTGTTCGGTCCTTCCGCCGCAGGCGGCGCATACATCCCCGCGTTCACCGATGTTGTCGTAATGGTAGAGGGGAACGCCTCGATGTATCTCGGCTCACCGAGGATGGCCCAGATGGTCGTTGGCGAGCACACGACGCTCGAAGCAATGGGTGGAGCTCGAGTGCATTGCGAGACATCCGGATGCGGCGACGCGCTCGTGACATCCGACGAGGAAGCTATCGAATGGGCCAAGGAGTACTTCTCGTACGTGGCGGACAACTATCGGGTGCACCCACACGAGTACGAGCCCGAGCTGCCCACCGAGTCCGTTGATATCTCGACCGTCCTCCCTGATGATCCGAAGGGTGGATACGACATGCACGATTTCATCCACGGCCTCGTCGATGAAGGGTCGTTCTTCCCTGTCAAGCATCTCTTCGCAAAGGAACTCATTACCGGCTTCGCCCGACTCGACGGCAAACCGGTCGGGATCGTTGCCAGCCAGCCTGCCCACCTCGGGGGAGTGCTCTTCGTCGACTCGGCTGACAAGGCTGCACGGTTCATGTGGCTGTGCGACGCCTTCAACATTCCCCTTCTCTTCCTCGCCGACGTCCCCGGTTTCATGATCGGAAGCCAAGTCGAGGCTGAAGGAATCATCCGCCACGGAGCAAAGATGATCACCGCCATGGCCGAAGCGACCGTTCCACGAATCTCTGTGATCGTGCGCAAGGCATATGGAGCAGGCCTCTATGCGTTCTCCGGACCGGGATTCAGGCCGGAGGCAACGATCGCATTGCCGACCGCGGAGATTGCGGTGATGGGTCCTGAAGCAGCGGTCAACGCCGTGTTCTTCAACACTATTGAGGACCTCGAGGAGCCCGAACGCTCGGCGTTCGTCAATGAGAAGCGTGCCGAATACGAAGAGGATGTCGACCTCATGCACCTGGCTTCTG
>JAUVQC010000152.1 GCA_030598305.1 Actinomycetes bacterium | reverse complement strand
TGATCGCGTACCCATGCTTTGCACCGTCCTGCAGGACGGCCAACAACAGGAGATCGAGATGCCCTTTCAGTGCTTGCCCTCTCATACCTAGGAACTCTATACTATGTATTACTAGGTATCAAGGAGAAGTCCGATCATCGAGACATTGCTCGAAGAGAAAATGTCAGATGCCTATGCCGATGCATGCGGTATAGATCCCGACACGCCAACTTGCAGCCAGCTACTCGTCGATACGGTCGAGGACTGGGTCGCCGAGCGCTAGCCGAAGTCGATACCTTGAGCGAGCGGTAGATCCTTCGACCAGTTGATCGTGACAGTCTGGCGTCGCATGTAGGCCTTCCAGGAGTCAGAACCTGACTCACGGCCGCCACCGGTCTCCTTTTCTCCACCGAACGCTCCACCGATCTCGGCACCCGAGGTGCCGATGTTCACATTCGCAATGCCACAGTCAGAGCCCTCAGCGGACAGGAAGAGTTCGGAGCCTCGCACAGAGTCGGTGAAGATCGCCGAACTGAGGCCCTGTGGCACACCGTTCTGGACATCGATGGCTTCGTCGAGTGAATCGACGGCGATGAGATACAACACCGGACCAAAGGTCTCCGTCTGGACGATCGGCGCATCCTTGGGAATCCGGATGATCGCTGGCTCGAGGAAGAACCCTGTCCTATCGGGTTCGTTGCCTCCCGCAAGAAGTTCGCCGCCTTGTTCGAGGGCGATCTCGATCGCTGCCTTCGATGTGTCCACAGCGGCTTGGTCAACGAGCGGTCCGATGAGCGTGTCATCGTCGAGCGGATCACCCAACCGGATCTGTGAGAACGCCGCGACGAGACGTTCGGAAAGATCATCGACGACATTCCTATGGACGATGAGGCGACGCAATGAGGTACAACGCTGTCCGGTCGTCCCTGCCGCTGAGAAGAGTGATGCCCTCACGACCATGTCGAGGTCGGCATCGTCCAAGACGATGATGGCGTTGTTGCCACCGAGCTCGAGTAGTGAACGGCCCAGCCTCTTCGCGACCTCGGTGCCGACGACCTGGCCCATGCGGACCGACCCAGTCGCCGAGATGAGTGGAACACGCTTATCGGCGACGAGGGCCGAACCAACTGGATCCGCGTGACCCACGGTGAGGCTGAACACGCCTTCGAAGCCTGATCCCTCCATGACCTCCTGAGCGATCCTGGTCGTGGCCACCGCCGTCAGCGGAGTGGTGTGGGATGGCTTCCAAATCATCGTGTCGCCGCACACCGCAGCAAGCAGGGCGTTCCAGGCCCACACTGCCGTGGGGAAGTTGAATGATGTGATGATCCCGACCGGGCCGAGCGGATGCCACTGTTCGTACATGCGATGGCGTGGGCGCTCGGATGCGATCGTGAGCCCATACAGCTGGCGGGACAGGCCAACGGCGAAGTCGGCGATGTCGATCATCTCCTGGACCTCGCCCTCGCCCTCGGCACGGATCTTGCCAGTCTCCATCGAGACCAGGGCGCCAAGCGGCTCCTTGTACTTGCGGAGGGCGTCGCCGATGAGCCTCACATAGTTGCCACGCTCGGGAGCGGGCACCATGCGCCACTCCTTGAATGTGTCCTCGGCAACGGTGATGGCAGACTCGTAATCCGCCAGATCACCTTCGCGTACGGTGGCGATTACGTCCTCGGTCGTCGGGTCGATCGAGGCCAGTGGGGGCCCGTTACCGGTCAGCCACTCCCCCGCAAACACGCCAGAATTCTCTTCCTCGATCCCAAGTGCCGCCAGTACCGCATCACGTTTCACTGCAATTCTCCTTCATAAATCCCGTTTTGGCGTGGCTAGCGTGACCATTTGCCCGTTGACCACGCCAGAACGGAGGTCAGCGGGCGGAGATGGACTCGATCTCGACCAGGAATCCGCCCGGAAGTGCGCTCACCTCAATCGTAGAGCGCGCCGGGCGCGACTCGCCAATGTACTGTCCGTAGACAGCATTGACGGCTCCGAAGTCAGCGATGTCCGTGACGAAGATCGTCGTCTTCACGATGTCGTCGTAGCCGAGCCCGACATCCCCGAGTACCGCTCCGATGTTTTTCATCACCTGGTGCGTCTGGGCCTCGATATCACCCTCGAGCGGCTGGCCGGTTTCGGGAACAATGGGCACCATTCCCGACACGAACACAAGCCCCGCTGCTTCGGTGACGACGCTGTAGGGGCCGAGAGGTTTGGGGCCGTTCGGCGCGTCGTGGATGATCTTGGGCATGAGGTGCTAGCTGAAGGACTTGCCGCAGCCGCACGAGCCCGAAACGTTCGGATTCTCGATTGCGAAGCCCGATCCCGCAAGGCCGTCATCGTTGTAGTCGACAATGGCACCGGTCACCATCGAGAGGCTCGCGGCATCCACGACAACACGAACACCGTCGGTCTCGCTGATGATGTCAGAAGGATCGATCGCGGAATCGAAGAACATGTCGTAGGCGTATCCCGAGCAACCGGATCGTTTCACGCCGAGACGCAACGCCATGTCGCTGTCGTTCTCAGCCTCGATCAGTTCCTTGACCTTGGCAGCAGCATTCGTGGTGAGTGTGACACCTTGCATTTGGGCGTTGAGAGCGGTCATTCGTGCCTCCGATTCCGGTGAAGGTTGGGACCATCATGATAGGGGTAACCCAACCATCCGTCACCGTTATTCTTTCGGGATGGTCTCAGACGCACACGTACGCGATGCACTCCGCCATGTGATCGACCCCGAGTTGCACACCGACATCGTCGATCTCGGGATGGTCGGGGACATCGTTGTGACCGGTACGTCCGTGCAGGTCGGAATCGCCCTCACCATCGCGTCGTGCCCAATGCGAGGCCAGATCGAATCAGACGTTGAGCGCCGCGTCGGGGCTCTCGACGGCGTTGATGACGTGACCATCGTCATAGGAGTCATGTCCCAGGAGCAGCGCACCACGCTGATGGAGCGCGCACGCATGACGGCGCGGGAGAAGGCAACACCAACCGCCGTATCGCCGTCAACCCGGGTCATCGCCGTGAGCAGCGGAAAGGGCGGGGTCGGCAAGTCGTCACTGAGTGTGAACCTCGCAATCGCGATCGCCAGTCAGGGGCACACCGTTGGACTCCTCGACGCAGACATCTGGGGATTCTCGGCGCCACGCATGCTCGGTGCCAACGACACGCGCCTGAGCGCAAACGAGAACCGCAAGATCGTCCCGACCGAGGCCAAGGGCATCCACCTGGTGTCCACAGGACTGTTACTCGATGACGAGGACACCGCGCTCATGTGGCGCGGGCTGATGCTCACCAAGGCCGTCGAGCAATTCCTCAACGACGTCGCGTGGCCAGAAGATCTCGGCTATCTCATCATCGACATGCCGCCGGGTACTGGCGATGTCCAGATGGCACTCGCCCGGCTGCTTCCACAGGCCGAGATGGTTGTGGTCACCACACCGCAACTCGCCGCGCAGAAGGTGGCTGCCCGGGTCGCAGACATGGCCAAGCGGTCCCATATGCCGATAATCGGAGTCGTGGAGAACATGGCCGGATTCACGACGAATGAGGGCACCCACTACGACATTTTCGGCTCCGGCGGCGGAGC
>JAUVQC010000133.1 GCA_030598305.1 Actinomycetes bacterium | reverse complement strand
GGCGATGCATGTCCCGTCTTCCCCGGAAAGCGGTATCTCGACTGGGACCTCACGGACCCCGCCGGACAGGATCTGGCTGTTGTGCGCGACGTCAGGGACGAGATCGACCGTCGCGTACGCAAACTCACCCGAGAAATCCTCGATTGAGTGCAACCGAAGTTGCCGACTCGAGGTTCTTAAGGGTATGAAGGCACGCGACGCAACAGATGAGGCCGAGATCCACACGACACTCATCTCTGATCGAGATCTCGGCTTCACGATGCTCGTCCGCAGATACCAACCAGGGATCTATTCGGGGGCGCGACGTCTCACCCACCGTCACGAAGATGCAGAGGAGGTTGCCCAGGACACGTTCCTTCGTGCCTACAAAGCGCTCGATGGCTATGACAGCGACCGAATCCGAGACCTCCAGATCCGGGGGTGGCTATGGACCATCGCCCTCAACCTCTGCCGTAACAGAGCCAAACGGCCGAGAACCGAGATCCCAGGTCTCACGGAATCGAGAAGGTCGACAACGGACGAATCACCGATCGATACTGATTCATGGAACCGCAGACTCGACAGGCTGTCCCATGACCAAAGGACTGCTGTCGTACTCCGACACGTGGTCGATCTGCCTATTGCTGACATCTCTGAGGCCACCGGACGTCCAGAGGGAACCGTAAAGACCGACATCTCCCGAGGACTCGAACGACTCCGTGATGCCCTACAACGAGAGGACCAGCTATGACCGAGATCGAAACCCAACTCGCCGACTTGGCTCAGCAACCACCCAATCATCTCGAGATGTCCACCGTGATCGATGCTGGAGCCGGTGACCTTGTCGCAGCCGTTGACAGTCGCTTCGGTCCCCTATGGATCGCATGGAGCCGTATCGGGATCACCGGACTCACACCTGCGTTCGCCTCGCCGACGATTGAGTCGTTCGTCGATGACCACCGCCGCGTGTCGTATGGGGCCGCGTCGCTGCCGAAGCCTCTCGCATCCCAGATCGGCGAAGCCCTCGCGAGCGGCGAGTCCGGAGACCTCGCCTTCGACCTGCGGGGCATCTCGGAGTTTCAGCAGTCCGTGCTTGCATCGTGTGCCACGATCCTGCCCGGGCAGGTCCGCCCCTATGGCTGGATAGCCGAGGAGCTCCACAAGCCGGGGGCAACAAGGGCCGTCGGCACGGCGCTTGCAAAGAACCCGATCCCCCTGCTGATTCCTTGTCACAGGGTGGTCAAGTCAGACGGCTCCGTCGGCAACTACGCCTTCGGTCCCGAAATGAAACGAGAACTCCTGATCCACGAAGGTGCGATTGCGCTGTAGGTCGCGATCAGCCAGACCTACCCGGTATTGGGTGCAGCCTCCACCTGCCGTACGCCACGAAACCGAGCAACGCCGCAATGATCGTGTCCGAGACGACTGAGGCAGACTCGCCGCGCGTGAGATGCCACACGATGGCCAGCACCATGATCAGTACAAGGCCGAGTGCGGCGTACACCGTCAGCTCCGGACGGATGCCGATAACACTCGGCAGGATGAGTCCTAGGCCGCCGAGTATCTCTGCGATCCCAACGATGATGTGGACCGTGTCGCTGAGATCGTACATCCACTCCATTTGGGAGGGCAGACCCTCGGGGACGATGAAGTGCATCACTCCCACGACGACGAAGTACACCCCAAAGAACCATTGCAGAACCCACAGCGTGGTGTTTCTCCACCTCATGGTGAACCTCCCGACTCGCGGCCTCGTGCCTGACCCACACTGTACCGAAGCGAGGCAAGGAAATCCGACGTAAGCGCCATCGCTGCAGGCCAACTGCTGACTTCTGACTGCTCATGCCTGTAATCTGCCCTCATGGACATCATCGAGACCGTACGGGCATCTGTCATTGGCGCTGACAATGTCGTGCCCGGGCCGTTCGGGCCGCGAAGGGTGACGTATGCCGACTACACCGCATCAGGCCGGTCGCTGAGCTTCATCGAGGATTACATCCGCGACGTCGTGCTGCCCCTCTACGCGAACACCCACACCGAAGCGTCGGGAACGGGACTTCAGACATCGCGGTTCCGCGAGGATGCCCGAGAGATCATTCGCCGCTGTCTCAACGCGTCCGATGAATGCGCCGTCATCTTCGTCGGCGACGGGTGTACCGGTGCCATCGATAGGATGATCCGAGTCCTCGGGCTCTCGATACCTGACACGCTCGAGTCCCGCTACCACCTCACCGACGCGATCCCCACCGAAGAACGGCCCGTGGTCTTCATCGGCCCGTTCGAGCACCACTCCAACGAACTCCCTTGGCGCGAATCGATCGCTGACGTCGTCAAGATCGGCGAGGACGCCGACGGACACATCGACCAGACTCAGCTCGAGGAGGAACTGCGCAAGTACTCCGACCGCCCACTCAAGATCGGTTCGTTCTCCGCTGCGTCAAATGTCACCGGAATCCTCTCCGACACACGGGGCATCGCGTCCCTCCTCCACAAGTACGGTGCGTTGTCGTTCTGGGATTTCGCAGCAGCCGCCCCTTATGTGTCGATGGACGTGGAGCCAGCCGAGACACCGGAGGCATACAAGGATGCTGTCTTCATCTCCATCCACAAGCTCATCGGTGGCCCGGGTACACCGGGACTCCTCGTGGCGCGCAAGGAACTGTTCCAGAACGCGGTTCCCGTCGTGCCGGGAGGCGGCACCGTGTCATTCGTGCGTCTCGATTCCCACGAGTACCTCGCCGACATCGAGCACCGGGAGGAAGGTGGAACGCCAGCCATCGTTGGCTCGATTCGAGCCGGGCTGGTCTTCCAGCTCAAGGAGGCCGTCGGGCCCAAGCGCATCAGGGGACTCGAAGAGGGTTTCATCAAGCGAGCAATCGCGTCGTGGACCGCAAATCCCTCCCTTGAGATCCTCGGCAATCCCGAAGCGGACAGGCTGTCGATCGTCTCGTTCGTCGTCAAGCACGGCGGACAGTATCTGCACCACAACTTCGTGGTGGCTGTGCTCAACGATCTGTTCGGCATCCAATCGCGAGGCGGCTGCTCCTGCGCCGGCCCATACGGTCACGCGCTCCTGGGCATCGATGCTGCGCACTCCGCCGAGATCAGCCACGAGGTAGGGCTCGGCTGCGAGGGTATCAAACCTGGTTGGGTGCGGGTCAATTTCAACTACTTCATATCCGAGGCCGTCTTCGAATTCATCATCGAGGCCGTGAGCCTCGTCGCAACCCACGGATGGAAGCTCCTCCCCTGGTACCAGTTCAACACCGAAACAGCAGAGTGGGTGCACGTTGACGGCAGGGGCGACCCACCGTTCTCCCTCTTTGACATCGACTACACAGATGGCTCCCTCCGATTCGATAGTCACCCGCTACATGCACCGGACACTGAGCTCGCCCGCTACCTGGACGAAGCGCGCACGCTGTTCGAATCCATCGACCCAACGACTGGGCCGCAACAGCCCCCGGTGGAAGCTACGGCATCCTTTGAGGACCTTCGCTGGTTCCTTCTCTCCGAAGAGGTGCGCACCGGTGAGTAAGGCGTCGCCTGACTGGTTCGATGCTGCCATCGCCGCCGAGCCACAGGAGAGGGAAGTGGTCGTTGAGGGCACAGCGATTCGGTACCTGTCATGGGGTGACAAGGACAAGCCCGGCCTCGTATTCGTGCATGGCGGTGCGGCCCACGCCCATTGGTGGTCGTTCATCGCGCCGCTGTTCACCTCCGAATGGCATGCGGTTGCCATTCACCTGTCGGGGATGGGTGATTCGGGGCGACGCGACGCCTACACGCACGAGACATGGGCGAAGGAGGTCATGGCAGTCTGTGACGATGCGGGCTTCCCCGGGCCACCAGTCGTCGTCGGACACAGCCTCGGAGGCATGGTCACGATCGAGACCGCAGCAACATTCGGCGACAGGTTGAAAGGGGCTGTGATCGTCGACGCTCCTGTGCGACGCCCCTCACCTGAGTCAGAAGAGGGTCGCTCCGGAAGCGCATTCAAGAAGCCTGGCATCTACGAAACCAAGGATGCCGCAGTCGCCCACTTTGCACTCGTCCCGCGTCAGCCGTGTGACAACGAATTCATCGTGGACTACATAGCGGACAAATCTGTCCATGAAACGCCTGATGGTTGGACATGGAAGTTCGATCCGAACATCTTCGATGGGACGCTTGTTGCCCTGCGAGACCAGCTCACATCCGTCGGGTGTCGTGTTGCGCTATTCACCGGAGAACGCTCCGTTGTCGTTCCACCGGATACAGCGGCCTATATGTACGAACTGATGGGCCGCGTGTCCCCCGTGGTCGAGATACCCGAAGCACACCACCACCTGACGTTGGATCAACCGCTCGCCTTCGTTGCCGCTCTCCGCACGCTGCTCGCTGACTGGCATCACTCCGTTGCCTTCAAACGGTCTTGACCGACCGGGTATGCTTCACTCAGGTATGGGGAATCGAAACGACAGCCAGCT
>JAUVQC010000142.1 GCA_030598305.1 Actinomycetes bacterium | reverse complement strand
CCGTATCCGATCACCGGATGCCCCTCGGCACGGAGCTGATTGGCCTTCGCCGTTATCGCAAGAGTTGCCGACGGTTGCACGGCAAGGGCTCGTGTCGATATCGATTCACGGTTCGTCATCACGCCTACTCTCAGACTGCCAAGTGGACAGGTGCACGATAGACATGACCGAGACTCCCAAGATCACGATTCCGGCAAACATCCTGCCCCAGGACGGTCGCTTCGGATCGGGACCCGGCCGCGTCAGTACGTCGTTCGTCGACGATCTCGCAGCGAGTGGCACGACATTCCTTGGAACGAGCCATCGGCGACCGACGGTACGAGCAGCCATAGCTTCGATCCAGGCAGGACTGTCTGAGATGTACACGCTACCTGAGGGTTACGAGGTCCTTCTCGGACTCGGCGGCGCCACGGCGTTCTGGGATGCTGCTGTCTTCGGACTGATCGATCGTCGGTCCGCCCACTTCGTGTGCGGCGAGTTCTCACAGAAATTCGCTTCCGTCGTCATGGGTGCGCCCCATCTCGATGAACCAGATGTGATCACCGCGACGTACGGAGATGCCCCGGATCCGGAGCTCGTGCCCAACGCAGACACTGCGGCGTTCATTCACAACGAGACCTCGACCGGCGTCGTCGCATCATTCCGGCGGTTCGAGAACGAGCTCGTCCTGGTCGATGGGACATCCGCTGCCGGAGCGATCACGTACGACGTGCACAACGCAGACGTCTACTACTTCTCACCGCAGAAGGCCATGGGCTCCGAGGGAGGGCTGTGGGTTGCGATCATGTCCCCGCTAGCGATCGACCGCGTCGAGTCGATCGCAGCGACATCGAGATGGATCCCCCCGTTCCTGTCCCTCAAGACAGCGCTCGACAACTCCAGGTTGGCTCAGACCTACAACACGCCGGCCCTGGCAACGCTCTTTCTCCTCGATCACCAGATCAGAGCAGTGAACAACAAGGGCGGTATCACCTGGGCGGACGAAGCATCACGGATCACGTCCGGCCATCTCTACGCATGGGCTGGAGAGAGTTCCTTCGCTGCGCCGTTCGTGACAAACCCGGATCGCCGGTCCCCAACGGTCGTGACCATCGACCTCGATGACACTGTTCCGGCCGAACGCGTGTCCGGGGTTCTTCGGGACAACCAGATCGTCGATACAGAGTCGTACCGCAAGCTCGGCCGAAACCAGCTACGCATCGCCACGTTCCCGAACATCCCACTCGCCGATATCGAAGCCCTGACGGCCTCCATCGACTACGTCGTCGAGCGGCTATGACAGCTGCCCTTGTCGCGCTGACACTCGCCGCCGGACTTTCTTCGGCACTGCTCACGGAGCGATCGACGTTGTTGAGCCGCATCCTCAAGATCGTGGCATCGACTGCCATGGTGGGCATCATCGCGACGGGTGACCCGGACTCCACGGGTTACGCGTTGTTCATCGGCGCAGGACTTGCTGCTTCGTGGTTGGGAGATCTCGCACTGTCCTTCGACGGGCAACGAGCGTTCCTTGCCGGGTTGATCTCTTTCGCTCTCGCGCATCTGCTCTACATCGCCAGCTTCTTCGCCCGTTCGTCGATGGACATCGTCGCGATCGTCGTTTCTGGCATCGTGATGGCCATGACCGCGGCTGCGATCCTCCGCTGGCTCTCGCCGCACGTACCTGACCGACTGAAGAATCCCGTTGCGGTGTACATCGCTCTCATTACCGTGATGGTCGTTACGTCATTCGGCACGAGCGGTACGCTCGTCGACCCACGAATCCCGACTGCAGCGGTTCTCTTCATGATCTCGGACGTGCTGGTGGCCCGCCAGCAGTTCGTCGCGCCGATGCTGTCCAACCGGATCGTTGGACTGCCCACCTACTACGCGGCTCAAGCGCTCTTCGCCGTCACCGCCATCAACGCCTGGCTCTGAGTCCCAGATTGCAGGGGAACGCCCGCGGCGTACGCCGTTCCCTTGTACCTCGGTAACTTCCGGCGTCCGATGCGCCTACGCTTGGCTCATGCCGAATCTGATGCTCATGCGCCACGGCAAATCCGATTGGGATGCTGGCGCCACCGATGACCACTCCCGACCACTGGCGCCCCGGGGTGTTGTCGCCGCAGAACGCATGGGTGAGGTCATCCGGGAACTAGGACTCGTCCCGGACCTCGTCGTCTCCTCGACTGCCAAGCGCGCACGAGCGACCGCTGAACTGGCTCGAATCACCGGAGGATGGGACAGCAGACTGGTCCTCGAAGAGCGCCTTTACGGGGCATCAGTGACAGAGACACTCTCGGTGCTCGCCCACCATGGGTCGACGTGTGAGCGGGTGCTTCTCGTCGGACACCAGCCGACCTGGTCCATGACCGTCCAACACCTCACGGGCGCACGAGTTGCCATGCGGACGGGCACGATCGCGGACATCTCACTCAACATCACCGAGTGGCCCCAAGCGGCCAACGCTTCTGGAACGCTCACATCCCTGCTCCAACCGCGACACTTCGTCACATGATCGACCTTCGCAGCGACACCGTCACGAGGCCATCGGAAGCCATGCGCAAAGCGATCGCGGATGCCGTGGTCGGTGACGATGTCTACCACGATGATCCGACCGTGAACAGGCTGGAGCGGACCGTTGCCGAACTACTCGGAATGGAGGATGCGGTCTTCGTGCCGACAGGGACGATGTCGAACCAGATCGCGCTCCGTACACACACCGAACCTGGAGACACCGTGGTGCTCCATGAAGCAGCCCACATCGTACGTCACGAGTTGGGTGGCGCAGCTCACAACTCCGGCGCGACACTCAAGATGCTGACAGGTTCCCACGGGACCTTCACTGCAGCGCAGCTGCGGACCTGTGTCCCAACGCCACACCCCGCCCTCCCGAGCCACCTCTTCGATCCCGTCACACTCGTGTGTCTGGAGAACACGCACAACGACGCGGGTGGAACGGTCTGGAATCGTGAACTGATGCGAGACGTGCTTGCCACGGCCACAGAACTCGACATCAAGAAGCACCTCGACGGTGCGCGCCTGTGGAACGCCGCTGTTGCCACAGAGACAGACCCCGCAGAGCTGACCGATGGATTCGACACGGTCAACGTGTGTTTCTCGAAGGGTCTCGGTGCTCCGATCGGTTCCGCCCTTGCCGGGTCGACCTCCACGATTGCAAGGGCTAGACGCTTCAAGCAGATCTTTGGCGGCGGCTTCCGCCAGGCGGGCCTGCTCGCAGCGGGAGCCCTCTTTGCACTGGAGAACAACAGGGACCGCATTGGGGCGGACCACGAGAATGCAAGGACCTTCGCTGAGATGATCAATGCATCAGATTCGATCTCTGTCGACCTCGACTCGGTACAAACGAACCTTGTCTACTTCGAGACGCCAATAGCTGAGCAACTGGCAGACGCGTGCCTGACCGAGGGAGTGTCAATGCTTGCCCTCGGTCCCACGACGATCAGGGCTGTCTTCCATCTGGATGTGTCAGTCTCTCAAACCGTCGTCGCAGCCGAAACGGTACGGCTCCTCGCTGAAGCCTGAAATCCGAGAGCTCGGAGTTGGGGAATGCTTCGCATTCCTTGGGAGTTCCCGTCTACAGCACCATCGAGACGGTGACGAGTCCGGTCATGACAGCGGTTGACAAGCCCACGATGCCAACCAGCATTGGTTTCGAGAGGATGTCGTCCTCATCGTTCGGGTCACGAAGAGGTTTGAGGTTTGCGATCACCTCGTCGATCGCAGCGTCGTAGTCGAACTTCGGACGTTCCGACTCCTCCGATGCTGGCTGGGGTGCCAGCGGAATGGACATTGCTTCCGCAAAAGCTGATGGAGAGGATGGCGAGAATGTGACCGATTCTCCGGCGAGTGCCATTTCGAACAAGCCCTTGCCGACCGGAGCCACATCACAGGAGTCGAGCTCCCAGAGTCCGAGCTCGTCATCGCCAGCGATGAGTCGAACGGATCCGTCATCCATCTCGAAGGATGCCACTAGTCCGCCGCCAGTCTCGCCTGGGAGCAGTATCTCTCCACTGAATGCTTGGGTCATTCCGTCTCCACTCGAGCCACCAGCTCTCTATCGGCTGTGGACAAGCCACAATGAAGTGATTAGTCCGAATGAGTCGCCCGGCCCGTGGATAATG
>JAUVQC010000054.1 GCA_030598305.1 Actinomycetes bacterium | reverse complement strand
CAAAGCCTCAGAGATCGCCACGGCTCTTCTTCTGGCATGTCGCACATCCCGCACACAGTGATTACCGTGATCACCCAGATGACCAAACCCCTTCGCTCTCCCTCGTCCTTCAGTGATACGACCGATGTTGGATCGATGCACGAGGGCCTGGGCGGTGTCATAGAACGGTTCGATCATGTCTCGGTCGCCGTCCACGACATCGACATCGCGCAGGCAATGGTTGATTTGCTTGGAGGAACGCACATCGGTGGCGGCCACAGCCATGCAGGCGACTTTCGCTGGATCCAGTTCGACCTGCCCGGGGAGGGCCGTCTCGAGATGATCAGCCCTGTCGTGGATGACAAGGACAATTTTCTCAACAGGTATCTGGCTGAACACGGCGAGGGACTCCACCACCTCACGTTCAAGGTCACAGACATCGCGAAGGCGGTTGAGCGGGCGAGGGAACTCGGCTTCACCGTCGTCGGCTTCGACGACAGCAATCCGGAATGGAAAGAGGCATTCGTGCATCCCGCCTCGGCACACGGCGTTCTCATCCAGTTCGCAGAGTTCCCAGAAAAGTGATCGTGGCCGAGTCGAGGACAACCGTGATCCTGCCTATTCGTGACTTCTCCGGCATGACACGGCTCGCATCGGTCCTTACGGCTGAGGAGAGGAGAACGCTCACGCGTGAACTCTGTGAACGCGCTCTGCGGGCCGTCCACGGAGCCGATCTTCGAGCGCTGGTCGTGTCGTCGTCCCACGACGTCCTCGAGTGGGCAGGAAACCGGGGACTCGACTCGATACCGGACCCCGGGAGAGGACTCTCCCAGGCGGCAGCCGCCTCCGTTGCGGGGCTCGACGGAAGTCCCTGGGTCGTGCTCCACGCAGATCTTCCGCTCGTCACACCAAGCGTCCTTCGCCGGGTTGCTGAATTCGCACGCGACCGTACGGTTCTCGTACCCAGCCATGACGGTGGAACGAACGTGATCGCGTCACAAGGGGCCTTCCCGTTTGCCTATGGGTCCGGATCCTTCCACCGCCACTTCGCTTCAGCACCGAACGCTGTTGTGATGGCGAGCGCTCATCTGTCGATCGACATCGACAGCCCCACCCAACTCGCTGCATTTCCTGGGTTGACCAGCACGGGTAGGGTCGACACATGACATCGAGCCTTTACGACGAACTGACCGGCGATCAGGCGCCCCTCCAACAGCCTTCTACCGTGCTGACGATCGGCGCCCACCCAGACGACGCGGAGTTCGGAGCAGGTGCTGCTCTTGCCCGTTGGAACGCCGACGGGGCCACGACCACGATGCTGATTGTCACCGACGGATCGAAGGGGTCGTGGGATTCCGAGATCACAGACGCCGACCTCACGGCAGTCCGCCACGCGGAGCAAGCGCGGGCGGCCTCGGTGCTGGGAGTGGAATCGATCATCCATCTCGACCACGTCGATGGTGAACTCGAATACTCGATGGAGCTTCGCAAGGAGATCGCGATGCACATAAGGCGGGTCAAACCGGACGTCGTGCTCTCCCACGATCCGTGGCAGCGGTACCAGCTCCACCCCGATCACCGGGCCACCGGTCTCGCCACAGTGGACGCCGTGGTGGCCGCACGGGAGCCGCGAGCCTATCGAGAACTCGAGCTTCCGGCCCACCGACCCAGGGCCCTGCTTCTGTGGTCTGCAGATGCACCGAATCACGCGGAGCCTGTGACGGCCGAGTGGTTCGACCGTAAGGTCGAGGCATTGCTCTGTCATGCGTCCCAGAGCGCGACGACCATGGGCGACACGGACCGCGCGCCTGAGAGCCGTTTGGCCTTCGTGGACAAGCTCGCTGTATGGCAGGCCGACAGCGGCGAGCAATTCGGGATCGGCCCGGCTGAGATCTTCAAGAAGATCGTGCCATAGGAGGTAATGATGAGAACCCTCGTACTCGGCTCGGGCATTGTCGGGTCAGCAGCGGCATGGGATCTCGTACGCCGTGGCCACGACGTTGTCGTTGCAGACGCTGATATGGCTGCTGCGCGGGAGGCCGCAGCGAGAAGTGGGGCGAAACCGGTCTCCTTCGATGCTACGGACACCGCCACTCTGCTCAATACCCTCGAAGCCCACGACATCGTCGTGTCCGCGATCCCCTACCGCTTCGGTGTGTCCGTTGCCACCGCTGCTGTCTCGACGGGTACGCACTACCTCGACTTCGGTGGCAATCCAACGGTCGTTGCAGCCCAGCAACATCTGGGAGATGATGCTGAAACCGCCGGCGTCATGGTTATCCCGGACTGTGGTCTTGCCCCCGGTCTCGCCAACGTA
This sequence comes from Actinomycetes bacterium, assembly GCA_030598305.1. Next base: position 5,526 of record JAUVQC010000054.1, on the reverse strand, counting down.
CTCGCCGAGGACCTGATCGCCTCTGCTGCTGAGGGCGTGATCGACTCGATCCAGATCCGGGTTGGCGCTCTGCCCCAGAAACCCACTCGTGCACTTCGATACCAGCTTGCATTCAGCCCCGCAGGGCTCATCAATGAATACGCCGAGCCGTGTGAGGTCATCATCGACGGCCGACACGCGACCGTTGAGCCTCTGACGGGGTTTGAGGATGTCGCCTGGGATGAGTGGGGTCCGCTCGAGGCCTTCACGACAGCTGGAGGTACATCGACCATGGCGACACGGCATGTCGACCGGGTCCGGGCCCTCGAGTACAAGACGCTCCGCTTCCCCGGCCACGGCATCGTGTTCCGATCGCTACTCGAGATGGGAATGTTCGACGAAGCACAGCGAACGATCGGAGCCGCGGCCGTGTCGCCACGCGATGTTCTGCTCGACGCCCTTGGCCGGACGTTACCCAGACGGGAGCCCGACGTTGTATTGATCCGCGTATGGCGCGATCAGGGCGGTAACAGAACCACTCTTCAGATCACCGACACAGAGCGTGACGGGTTCTCAGCTCTTGCCCGCACCACGGCGTTCCCTGCGACAGCACTCGCTGATCTGATGGCACACGGCGCTGTCAACTGCCCCGGCGTGTTCACCATGAATGAGGCGGTGGGAAGCGAAGAGCTTCTTGCCGAGCTGGCGTCAGTCGATATCGGTCTCTAGGCGCCGGGACCGGTCGCACCGATCTTTCCACTTGACTCGATGTCGAAGAAGTGGAGCTTTCCTGTGTCGATGACAAGGTCAACCGAAGACTCGTCCGGCACATCGACATCCGAGCTGACACGCCCTGTGAACTTGGTGGTGTCACCCATCGAATCTGCGCTCTGGCCAGAATCGGCGAGCAGCTCCTCAATATCGGGTGTAACAACCGGTGGAGAATCGAGTGTGAAGTGGACATAGGACTCTGAGCCGAGATGCTCGTTCACATCTGTCGTAACCGTGATGGTTCGATCCGGAGCGTCATCTGCGATCCGAGCGTTCTCGAAGGCACCGGGCCTGATCCCGATGACGATCTTCTTGCCGAAGTGTTCCTCCACGCCCGGATGGGCGTCGAGCGATGCCTGATGGACCGTGACCTTCTCACCTGCAAATGATGCAACAACACGATCCCCCTCCCTGTTCAGCTCGCCATACACCATGTTCATAGCGGGGCTACCGATGAAGCCAGCCACGAAGAGGTTCACCGGGTTGTTGAACAGCTCGGTTGGAGCGGCAACCTGCTGCAGGTTGAATGGGCGCTTTGCTGACACCGGCCGCAGGACGGCAACCCTGTGTCCAAGCGTCATCGCTTCGATTTGGTCATGTGTCACGTAGACAGTCGTCGTTTGAAGGCGGTTGTGGAGGCGCCCGAGCTCCGTCCTCATCTGGACGCGGAGTTTGGCGTCGAGGTTCGATAGCGGCTCATCCATCAGGAAGGCGCTCGGTTCGCGGACGATCGCACGGCCCATCGCGACGCGCTGCCGCTGGCCACCCGAAAGTGCCTTTGGCTTGCGATCGAGGAACTCAGTGATCTCGAGGGTTTCGGCTGCATCGTTCACCAGACGCTCGATCTCAGCCTTCGGGACCTTGCGGAGCTTCAATCCGAATGCCATGTTGTCACGCACGGACATGTGCGGATACAGTGCATAGTTCTGGAACACCATCGCGATGTCCCTGTCCTTCGGCGGCACATCGTTGACAACTCGTTCGCCGATGCTCATCTTCCCCTCGGTGATGTCCTCGAGGCCCGCGATCATGCGCAGTACCGTCGACTTGCCGCAACCAGAGGGGCCAACGAGAACGAGGAACTCTCCGTCTTTGATCTCGAGGTCAACCTGGCCCACTGCTCGTGTACCGTCCGGATAGACCTTTCCGATGTCTTCGAGCGTGATGGAAGCCATGGTTCCTCCCGAGTTGGTGCGTTCTCGTCCCACAGGCTACCACGAGGCTCAAAGGTTTCGGAAGGAGAGCTATTGTGACGTCATGGCCAATTCCAATGTTGCAGTCATTCCCGGAGGCACAGGCTCAGTCGGCTGCTGCCTCATCCCGAGGCTGATCGACCGCGGCTTCAACATCGCGGTCACCTATCTCCTCCCTGAGGAGGCCACGGCGCTCGAATCAAAGATGGAGCTCGATGAGGACAGGTTGATCATCCGCAGGGTCGACGTCGTCGACCCGGATGCAGTGAACGAGTTCTTCTCGGAAGCATCCGATAGATTCGGGCCGATCAACGTCATGACATCTCTGGTCGGTGGATGGGCAGGCGGACGAGACGTAGCTGAGACCGATGAAGTGAGGCTGGATCGGATGCTCGATCTGAACCTCAAGACGGCGTGGAACGTCACCCGTGCAGCGATCCCTTTGATGTCCGAGGATTGGGGTCGGATCGTCCTCATGGGATCGAAGCACTCCCAGGAGACGCCCGCTGGCCAAGCCGCGTACAACTTGGCGAAAGCGGCGGTTCTCGCCCTCTCGAGATCTGTGGCGGTTGAGCTCCTCGACACGAACACAACTTGCAACACGCTGTTGCCATCGGTGATAAATACCGATGCGACACGGTCGGCCCTGCCATACGCTGACTATGTCAACTGGCCACAGCCAGACGAGATCGCCGCGGTGATCAACTTCCTTGCCAGCGAGGAATCGAAAGTCATCAACGGTGGCGGCGTTCCCGTGTGGGGATCTGCCCTCATCTGATGCGTTCGTGACCCCAGACGAAACCTTCGACGTTGTCATCGTCGGTTCAGGCTTTGGCGGGAGCGTGAGTGCTATGCGCCTCACCGACAAGGGCTACAACGTGGCAGTTCTTGAAGCGGGCAAGCGATGGAGTGCTGAGGACTTCCCGAAGACGAACTGGAACGCACGGAAGTCCCTCTGGTTCCCGAGGCTCGGCATGCGGGGCATCCAGCGAATCTCGCTGCTGCCCGACGTCATGGTGTTGAGTGGAGCAGGCGTCGGAGGCGGATCCCTCGTGTACGCCAACACGCTCTATGCCCCACCGGAGCCCTTCTATACCGATCACCAGTGGGGAGACATCACCGATTGGAAAGCTGAGCTCGCCCCTCACTACGTCACGGCCCGTCACATGCTCGGCGTCACCGAGAACCCCCTCGACACGCCCGCGGACAAGGTGATGCGGAGCGTTGCCGACAAGCTCGGAGTGCCCGAGTCGTTCCATCCAACACCGGTGGGTGTCTACTTCGGGGAGTCCGGCGTCGAGGTTGACGATCCCTACTTCGGCGGAGAAGGACCGACACGTACCGGTTGCATCGCGTGCGGCAACTGCATGGTTGGGTGTCGGTACAACGCAAAGAACACTCTCGACAAGAACTACCTCTTCTTCGCTGAGAAGAACGGAGCACGTGTGTTGCCCTCCCAACAGGTCGTCGACGTTCAGGCCAAGGACGACGGGTGGCTGGTGACAGCGCGCACGCCCGGTGTCCGGTTCGTGAACCGTGAGACGACGTACAGGGCAACCCATGTGATCTTCTCCGCAGGCGCCCTCGGATCCACCCGCCTTCTCCTAGAACTGAAAGAGAAAGGGCGGCTGGCGGGACTCTCTGATCGCATCGGGTATCAGACGCGCACAAACTCGGAGGCCATCGTTGGTTCGGTCGCGCACTCACGAACCATCGACTACTCCGTGGGTGTCGCCATCACCTCGTCGATTCACCCCACCACCGACACGCACATTGAGCCTGTGCGGTACGGCAAGGGTTCCAACGCCCTCGGACTCTTGAGCATCATGATCACCGATGGCGGGGATGGCATGCCGCGGCAGCTGCGATTCCTCACGAATATCGTGCGACATCCGATCCAGTTCCTACGATCGCTCTCTGTGTGGCACTGGTCAGAGAGGGGCATCATCCTGCTCGTGATGCAGACGAAGGACAACAGCATCCGCCTGCTCCGCAAGAAGGGCTGGTTCCGAACCAAACTCTCATCCACCCAGGGCGAAGGCGAGCCGAATCCGACGTACATCCCCATCGCAAATGAAACAGCAAGGCTCACCGCAGAGGAGATAGGAGGCAACGCCTTCTCCTCGATCAACGAGGTGCTGTTCGACACGCCGACCACGGCGCACATTCTCGGCGGCGCCGCCGTGGGCGCAAGCCGTGATACCGGTGTCGTGGATGCGTATCACCGGGTCTTCGGCCACGAGGGGCTCCACGTGATCGATGGCGCTGCCATCGGAGCGAACCTGGGAGTGAACCCATCCTTGACGATCACCGCAATGGCCGAGAGGGCCGTTGCGATGTGGCCGGTCAAGGGAGAGGCGGACGAACGTCCCACCCTCGGCGAGGAGTACCAGGCAGTCGGTTAGCGTCGTTTCGGTTCCACCTGGAGCCTGCGGCGGTTCGGGATGTGTTCGACCGTCATGGACTCGGACATCTCCACACCCTTGTCAGCATGCCGGTTGTACCACGCCGAATAGGTTCGTGACCACTGGACGGCTGTCATCCCGTGGAGCACAATGCTCATGGCAACGACCGTTGAAACCGCCGCGATGATGAACGGTGCCATTCCCGGCTCCGTCTCAACTACGACCGTGCCAGCAAAGACGAGCGATGCGAGTCCCCTTGGACCGAACCAGCCGATATAGGAGACAGACCTCGGCTGCATGCCCGTGCCAATCAATGCGATTGCGACGGGAACCATGCGCACCACCGTGAGACTCACGATGCCGAACGCAACCATCTGCCATGTGATGAGTGGCAGGCTCGGCCCGAGCAGTAGTGCCCCGAACACGAAGAACACGATGACGGTGAGGAGGTGCGAAATACCTTCGGAGAAGTCACAGATGTCGGAATACATGTCCCTGATGAGGTGACCAAAGGTGATACCGGCCACGAAAGCAGCGATGAAACCCGACCCACCGATCGGATCAGCCAGGGCGAAGGCGAGCAGCGCGAGCACCGGCGCAACGAGGAGACGCCAGTCCCTTGCTACCCACCCCCTTGAACCTGCCATCCTGAGCAGAAACGCACCAAGCCAGCCAACGAGTATTCCTGCCACGACAGCCCAGCCGATCTCGGTCACGAACACACTGACGATCTCGCTCCCCGTCTGCATCTCGTTTGCCACTCCTGCGAGCGCGATCGCGAGGAAGGGCACAGCGATACCGTCATTCAGTCCAGACTCGACGCTCAGGCCCTGTCGCACCATTGCAGGTACAGACTTGTTGCTGATGACGGCCTGACCGAGAGCGGCATCGGTCGGTGCCAGGATGACAGCGATCACCAGCGCTTCCCAGAACCCGAGCTGGTCGAACAGAACGAAGACGGCAAGAACACCAAGGGCCATCGTCAGTGGCAACCCGATCCCGAGCAGCCTGCTCGGTAGAAAGGCCTCCCTGCGTACGGCCTTGAGGTCGATCACCGCCGCATCTGAAAAGAGCACCAGGACCAGGGTTCCCTCCAGAAGGAGTTGCACGATCCCGCTGTCGAGCTCGACGGTGACAACGTCGAAAACCTGCGGCCCGACGAGCAACCCAAAGGCCGT
>JAUVQC010000074.1 GCA_030598305.1 Actinomycetes bacterium | reverse complement strand
TGCTCCCACATCTCGGTGTGCATAGCAGGCGCGACAACCACAGGTGCAGTGGATGCGAGCACCGTTGCAACGAGAGCGTCCGATGATTGACCCGCAGCAAGCTTGGATATCGTCGATGCAGTGGCAGGTGCAATAACGATCGCATCTGCCCACTGTCCGAGTGTGGTGTGGGGCGACACCTCCTGGGAACCGAAGAGCGATGTAACGGGGTCCGAGCCCGTGATGGCAGCGAACGTCGCTGTCCCGATGAACTCTTGGGCAGACTCGGTCATGACCACACGGACGTCGTACGTGCGCGCAATGAGGGTTCTGGCGAGGTAGGCGGCCTTGTAGGCGGCGACTCCGCCGGTCACGCCGAGGACGACACGTCGCCCTACGGCCACGATCTACTCCTCGATCGGAGCGATAACAACCTTGTCTTCATAGATCTCTTCTAGAGCGATGGACAGAGGCTTGCGTGAAAGCGAATGGACCTGGGGCGGTACGTATCCACCGATTCCTGCACCGAGCTCGTTGAAATATGCGTTGATCTGGCGTGCACGGCGGGCTGCCAACACAACGAGAGCGAAGCGCGAATTCGTTTTTGCGACTACGTCTCCGATTGGTGGTTCAGTCATCATGGCGTCGTGCTCCTCGGGTTGTACCTTGGATTGGTGAAGGCGTCATTGTACAGACACATCGGTGCCAGCGACCCCGAGTATATCGAGAATCTCGTCGATCGCTCGCGCAAGTTCGTCGTTCGTCACTACGTGGTCATACACGCTCGGTGCCTCCGCCATCTGCTCTGCCGCGACCGCCAGCCTCAACTCGACATCGCGCTCGGGGGTATCTGCCCGCCCATCCAGCCGGGCAGCAAGCGTCTCCAGGTCCGGCGGCGAGACAAAGATCAACACGGCGTCTGGGAAGTTTGCTCGGATCTGTTTCGCCCCCTCATTCTCGATGTCGAGGATCACATTGGTACCTGATGCAAGGATCGGATCAACGGCGGATCGCAGTGTTCCGTATAGGTATCCGCCGTACTCGGCCCATTCGAGGACTTCGCCGCTTGCAACTTTCGCGAGGAAGGCACCGCGATCGACGAAGTGATAATCCACCCCATCGACCTCGTTTCGTCGCGGAAGCCGGGTGGTCGCTGATACGGAGAACAACGACGATGTTCGGGCGAGAAGGGCTTCGACGATGCTGGATTTCCCGACCCCGGATGGGCCGGAGATGACGATGAGCCTCGAGCTACGAGAATTGTTCAAGAAGCGCCTTGCGTTGGTTGGATCCAAGGCCCCTGATTGTACGATTCTCTGCGATTCCAATCTCTTCCATCAAGCGCTTCGTGCTCACTTTGCCCATGTGGGGCATCGACACGATGATCGCTTTGATCTTCGTACCGGCGATCAGATCGTCCTCTTCCGCCCGTTCGAGGACGTCAGCAAAGCTGAGGCTCCCCGTCTTCAGGAGCTGCTTGACTTCGGCGCGCAGCCGTCGGGCCTCACCGGCTCGCTGCAGCGCGGCGGTCCTTTGTTCGTCGGTCATTTCTGGCAATGCCATGTCGTTCCTCCGACGAGCACTGTATCAGGACAGGAGATGAGAACCGGGAACTGAGCGCTAACCAGTGAGCGATTGCAGGATCCGTTCTGCGGCTTCGGACGGGTTGGGGTCCTGTGTGATGGGTCTGCCGATAACCAGGAATGACGCTCCCCTGTCGATCGCCTCTCGAGGAGTTGCTATGCGTGACTGGTCATCCCCGAGGGAGGTCGGCCTGATGCCGGGCGTGACCCTGAGCAATCCGGGGGCTGCTTGGGTGACGACATTGAGCTCCTGTGGTGAGCACACCAGGCCTTCGCACCCCGCAACGGCTGCGACCTTTGCCATCTTCCCGACGAGCTGTCCGGGCGAGCGCTGGATGCCGACACGCTCGAGATCTGCCTTGTCGAGAGAGGTGAGAACGGACACGCCCAGGATTCCGGCTTCCGCACCCGCCGCACCCGCAGAAAGGCCTTCCACGGCCGCCTGGAGCATGGCGATTCCTCCGGAGACGTGGGCGGTGACCCAGCGGGCACCGTGCTTCCCCAGGCGTTCAGCTGCAGCTCGTACCTGGCTTGGGATGTCATGGAGCTTCGCGTCAACGAAGACAGGCTTGCCAAGGCGCACCAGCGCATCGATCGTCGCTGGTCCGGGGCCATGGAGCAGTCCGAGTCCGATTTTGAAGGCGCCGACGTGTGGCTCAACGGTCTGGGCCATCGCGACAGCCTCCTCCGCTGTCCTCATGTCCAGGGCGACGATGATCGGATTGCTGTTCACCATGGTTCATACGCTCCGATCAGGTCCGACATCGTGGATACTCCGTGGCGCTTCATGTACCTCTCGAGATCCTTTGTGACACGTACTGCCACCCGGGGAGTTCTGAAGTGCACCGATCCGAGCGCAACAGCGGATGCCCCGGCGAGCAGGAATTCGACGACGTGGGCTGCGGTCGATGCACCCCCACAACCGACGATCGGTAGTCCGGGTATGTCCCGTGCCACCTCGAGCACGCTTCTCATCGCGATCGGGCGGACCGGTGTCCCACTGTACCCGCCGATCAACCCGCTGAGCACCGGCCTACGTGTCTCCGGATCGATGCTTGCACCCATAACGGTGTTGGACACAACCACCCAATCGGCACCTGCCTCCTGGACTGCTGCAGCGATGGCACTGATGGGTCGAGCATCAGATGAGAGCTTCGCTCCGATTGGAAGTTTCGTCGCGGCGCGCACGGCTCGTACAACTTCCCCAGAACGGACAGCGTCAAGCGCGAACGGAACACCATCGAGATTGGGGCAGGAGAGGTTGATCTCGACAGAGGCAACACCGGCTTCCTCCATGGCGGCAGCGACGACAGCGAAGCCATCGGCGTCATGGGCCACGGCACTCCCCCAGATGGCGGTGGGTATTGCCTCCAGATCGTCACCGTATCTCTTGATCCATGCGGTGATGCCCGGGTTCTGTATCCCAATGCCGTTCAGCATTCCGGTGTCGATCGGCGCCATCCGTGGTGGCTCGCGACCGGCCCATGCTTCGGGAGCCACCGACTTGCCTGTCGCAGCTCCATAGAGGGAGAAGTCGATCACATCGCAGAAGTCGACGATCGAGCCGACCGTGCCTGAAGCAGCAATGAGAGGTGACGACAACTCGTACGCACCAAGTGAAGTCGATAGGTTCATCAGAGTCCGGCCTCTGCATGCAGATCTTGGATACTCGTCACCGCAATATCCTCGTTGCGCTCCGCTTCAATCGATTTCACGACGGCGAGACCGCCCTCTGCTGTTGTCACACACGGGATGCCGTGTCGCGTGGCTGCAAGCCTGATTATTCGGCCATCGCCGCGAGCCTTACCGCCAGCAGGTGTGTTGACCACAAGATCGATGCGCCCGTCTTCTATCAGGCGCACAGGATCGTAGGAACCCTCCCCAACCTTGTCGACATGGGTCGCGGATATGCCGTTGCGAGCGAGGTGACCCGCTGTGCCGTGGGTCGCGAAGAGTTTGAAACCTAGATCGGCGAGCAACGCTGCACATTCCACACCGGATGCCTTGTCCCTGTCTGCCAATGAGATGAACGCGGCTCCCTCCGATGGCACCCTGTGTCCAGCACCTTTCAGTGCTCTTGAGTACGCAACGGCGACAGTCGGTCCCAGACCCATGACTTCTCCAGTCGCACGCATCTCCGGTCCAAGAAGTGTGTCTTCGTTCGGAAACCGTTTCCATGGGAGCACCGCCTCCTTGACCGCGGCGTACGGTAGTTGGACAGGCCTTGCGGGAACGATGCCTGCGGCCCTGAGATCGATGAGCTTCTCGCCCATCATGACCCGCGTGGCGACCTTTGCGAGGGGGATTCCCGTCGCCTTCGAAATGAATGGGATCGTGCGCGACGCTCTTGGATTGGCCTCCAGGACGAAGACGTCCTCACCGCGGATGGCGAACTGGATGTTGAGCAGACCAACAACTTCAAGGCCCCTTGCGAGCTTGATCGTGTCCCGGACGACATGGTCGATCACGTCAGCGCTGAGCGTTGGCGGTGGCACGACACATGCAGAATCTCCCGAGTGAACGCCAGCCTCTTCGACATGCTCCATGATGCCACCGATGTAGATCTCGTCGCCATCGAAGACCGCATCGACGTCGACCTCGATCGCCGACTCCAGGAATCGGTCGATGAGAAGAGGCGACTCGCTCAGGTCCACCTCCCCACCTGGTGTTGCACCATAGAGATCAGCGAGGTAGGCGCTGAGATCCTCGACGCTGTAGATGATCCTCATGGCACGACCGCCGAGCACGTACGACGGACGCACCATTGCTGGGAGTCCGATGTCATCAACGACCGCCATCGCGTCGGCAACACTCATCGCAGTGCCGTGGGCAGGCTGACGGATCCCGTGCTCTGCACAGAGAGCGGAGAAGCGTTGCCTGTCCTCTGCCATGTCGATGGAGTCAGGTGTCGTCCCAGCGATCATCACGCCGGCGGATTCGAGGTCGTGCGCCAGCCCAAGCGGAGTCTGACCCCCGAGCTGCACGATGACAGCCAGGGGACGTTCGGCCCTGACGATCCCAAGTACGTCCTCCGTGGTGAGCGGTTCGAAGTAGAGACGTGTTGATGTGTCGTAGTCCGTCGAGACGGTCTCTGGGTTGCAGTTGACCATGACAGTTTCGTATCCGGCGTCCTCTAGCGCGAATGCAGCGTGCACGCAGCAGTAGTCAAATTCGATTCCCTGACCGATCCTGTTCGGACCCGATCCGAGCACCATCACCGTCCTGGATCCGGGCTCTGGCACCTCGGATTCATCTTCGAATGTCGAGTAGAAGTAGGGTGTTTCCGCCTCGAATTCGGCGGCACACGTATCGACTGTCTTGTAGGTGACGTCGATGCCGTTGGACCGCCGTAACGCTGCGATGCCCGCGATGTCCATATCCCAAAGATGTGCAAGCTGCACGTCGGAGAATCCCAGCCGCTTCGCTTCGATGATTCTCTCAGCCGAGCGATCATCGCTTGATTCGAGCAACTTGCGGAACGAGACGATCTGTGCCATCTGGTCGAGGAACCAGGGGTCGATGTACGTGGAGGCTGAAATCCCCTCAATTGAGGAGCCGCGCCGTATGGACTCGGCGACCTCGTACAGCCGGTCAGGGCTTGGCACGCTGATACGGCTCGCAAGATCATCGTCGGAGATCTGCTGCTGGTCGCCCTCTGCGGGATCCGCGTTGAGGCCGTGTCGCCCCGTTTCGAGGCTTCTGAGAGCCTTCTGAAGGGCCTCGGGGAACGTTCTACCGATAGCCATGGCCTCTCCGACGGACTGCATCGACGTGCCAAGAACCGGTTCAACAGAGGGAAACTTGGAGAAATCGAAGCGCGGCGCCTTGACGACGACGTAATCAAGCGCGGGTTCGAATGATGCGGGTGTCGCACCCGTGATGTCGTTCGCGATTTCATCGAGGGTGAAACCGACCGCAAGCATCGCAGCCATCTTTGCGATCGGGAAGCCGGTGGCCTTGGAGGCAAGCGCGGATGAACGAGAGACCCGCGGGTTCATCTCGATGATGATCCGACGGCCCGACGCAGGGTCCACAGCGAACTGGACATTGGATCCACCGGTCTCAACACCGATGACGCGCAGGCAGGCAATAGCCTCGTCGCGCATCTCCTGATACTCACGGTCAGAGAGTGTCATTGCAGGTGCCACAGTTATCGAATCCCCCGTGTGGATGCCCATGGGATCGAGGTTCTCGATGGAGCAGACGATCACGGCGTTGTCAGCACCATCGCGCATGACCTCGAGTTCGAATTCCTTCCATCCGTATATGGATTCCTCGATCAATACTTCGCCAACCGGTGAGGCGTCAAAGCCGTCCCGGACGATCTGCTCGAATTCGGACTCGTTGTACGCAAGACCAGTGCCTCCGCCACCAAGTATGTAGCTCGGACGGACCATGACTGGGTAGCCAAGATCATCGGCTGCAGCGCGCGCCTCGTCGACGTTTGTGACGTAGTGGCCGCGAGCTGTCAGCATGCCCGCTTCGTCCATGATCTGTTTGAATCGACCGCGATCCTCCGCCGCTTCGATCGCTTCGAGCGATGCCCCGATCAATTCGATGCCGAGTTCCTCGAAGATCTTCCGCTCAGCGAGCTCCATCGTCACGTTCAACGCCGTCTGACCGCCAAGGGTGGGAAGAACGGCGTCGGGCATCTCCTTCCGCAGGATCTGCTCGACAACAGGAGCGATGATGGGTTCGATGTACGTTGCATCGGCGAATTCGGGATCCGTCATGATCGTGGCTGGATTCGAGTTGACGAGGACGACCCGATATCCATGTTCGCGGAGAACCTTCACCGCCTGGGTGCCGCTGTAGTCGAATTCGCAGGCCTGTCCGATGATGATCGGACCAGATCCGATCACGAGGATCGACCGAATGTCAGTTCGTTTCGGCATCTGTGCCCTTCACGACGTCGACGAACCGGTCAAAGAGGGCGGAGGCATCGTTGGGACCGGGGGCTGCCTCGGGGTGGTATTGGACGGAGAATGCCGTGATGTCGTGACACGCGAGACCCTCGTTGGTGCCGTCGTTCAGGTTCTGATGCGTGGCGGATACGGCGCCGAACTCGGTGTTGACGTTCGCCGGCAGCAGATCAGGCGTGG
>JAUVQC010000003.1 GCA_030598305.1 Actinomycetes bacterium | reverse complement strand
CTGATGCCGCGCTGATGATGCAGCTCGGCTGTGACGGCATTTTCGTCGGATCTGGCGTATTCAAGTCCGGTGATCCGGAGGTTCGCGCCCGTGCAATCGTCGAGGCGACCACGTTCTACCAGGACCCCGAGAAGATCGGCAAGGTGTCGAGGAACCTTGGCGAGGCGATGGTGGGCATCAACATCGATGAGCTGCCACCATCAGAGATGATGCAGAATCGCGGCTCATGATCGTCGGCGTCCTCGCGCTCCAAGGTGACTTTCGGGAGCACATAGCGATGCTTGTCTCCCTCGATGTCGATGCTGTTGAGGTCCGTACTGCAGAGGAACTTGCCGCGGTCGACGCGCTCGTCATACCCGGCGGTGAATCGACAACCATCGGGCGGCTGGCATCGGTCTACGGATTGATCGAGCCGATCAGGGATCGGTGCAAGGCAGGGATGCCTGTCCTCGGGACGTGCGCAGGCATGATCTTCCTTGCCTCTTCCACAGATGAGGGTCACCAGCCACAACTCGGCGTCCTGGATGCGTGTGTCAGACGTAACGCATTCGGCAGGCAGGTCGACTCATTCGAGGCGAGCATGGATGTTGTGGGTCTCGACGAACCAATGCAGGCTGTCTTCATCCGAGCGCCGTGGATGGAGAAGATCGGTGGCGACGTCGACGTGCTGGCATCGGTGGTTGACGCCAGCGGCGTGACACATCCGGTATTGGTCCGCCAGGGACGTATCCTTGCGACCTCGTTCCACCCTGAGCTCACTTCCGACACGCGTCTGCATGAGATGCTGGTGGCGCTCATCCAAGACGCCTGAGGGAGACGCAATGGCAGGACACTCAAAATGGGCGAACATCAAGCATCGGAAGGGTCGCCAGGATGCAAAGCGTGGGAAGCTGTTTGCGAAGCTGATCAAGGGCATCGAATCGGCTGCCCGGACGGGTGGAGCAGACGTTGACTCCAATCCGACGCTCGCGACGGCCATCCAGAAGGCGAAGGACAACTCGGTGCCAAAGGACAACATCGAACGCGCCGTGGCACGAGGTGCTGGCGACGTCGACGGAGTCGACTACATCGAAGCGTTCTATGAAGGTTACGCACCCGGTGGCGTAGCCCTGTATGTTCAGATTCTCACAGACAATCGCAATCGGGCGGCTTCAGACGTCAGGTCAGCGTTCTCCAAGAACGGAGGCAATCTCGGCGAGCCGGGATCCGTTGGATACCTCTTCGAACAGAAGGGCTACATCCTCGCGACAGGGGACGAGGACACCGTCATGATGGCTGCGATCGAAGGGGGTGCGGAGGACATCGCCGAAGATGGAGACCAGTGGGAGATCATCTCCGCTCCTTCCGATCACCAACAGGTACGCGCCGAGCTCGAGGGTGCTGGAATCCGGATCGACTCGGGTGACATCACGTATCTTCCGTCGACCACAATCCCACTGGACGAGTCCTCGGCGCCGAAGGTGTTGCGGCTTGTTGACGCCCTCGAGGATCTCGACGACGTGCAGGCCGTGTTCGCCAACTTCGATATTTCCGACGACATTCTTGCAACCCTCGAATAGCGTCCAGTCGTCCGGCGGCAAGGTTCCCGGCCCTGTGACCGCGGTAGCTCTCAAGATTCGGCCTGGGGTTGTTGCAGGTATCTCGGGCATCGCAATCGGCTCGCTTGTGGTCGTGGGGACACTACAGCGAACTTCCTACCCACATTGGGTTGCGGCGAATCTAGATTCGGAGATCTCTGTTGCGACCTGGTTCTCCGCCGGACTCTTGTGGATTGCAGCCTTCTGGTGGTTGCTGGTGGCTGTGAACGCGAATCCACCGTCACTCGCGCTGTGGTTCTGGTGGCCGATCCTCGCGTGGCTCGCCCTGGATGAAGGAAATGCGTTTCACGAACGGCTAGAGCGCTGGGCGGGCATCGACTGGCAGCTTCTCTATATCCCTGTCATGAGTGTCGCTGCTGGGACGTGGGCACTCGTGGTGCGTCGATTTCGTGGCGAACGACGCATCGTCGAACTCATGATCGGTGGCGCTGCCGGTTGGGGAGTTGCGCTGATCCTTGAGCTTGTTCAGAACTGGGGAGGCGCACCGGTGAGCGCCTCGATCTACAACCCTGCCATGATCATCGAGGAAGCTCTCGAGATGATCGGTTCGACGTTGGTGCTCGTCGCGGCGAGGCTGGCCCTAGGTCATGTAGTGGAGCTCGACGGAACATGACCATCGGGTTCTTCTCCGCGGTACAGGTAACTGCTAGGCTGTCGAACACATGTTCGTACTAGGAATCGATCCCGGCCTCACGCGGACCGGGTACGGAATAATCGAATCAACAGGCGGCAGGGAGTCCGCCGTTGCGGCTGGGGTGATCCGAACCGACCCCGACCTGTCGGTGGCACAGCGCCTGGTCGAACTCCGAAGCGACGTCGATTCGCTGCTCGTGGAGCATGAGATCGACGCTGCAGCGATCGAGCAGGTGTTCGTGAACCGAAATCGGAACACCGCCATGGCCGTAGCAAGGGCATCAGGTGTCATCATGGAGGTCATTGCACAACGCGGGATCACGATCACTGAGTACACACCGTCCCAGATGAAGATGGCGATCACCGGGTCAGGCGCAGCAGACAAGGATCAGGTCAGCGCCGTTGTGTCGATGAGACTTGGCCTTGCCGGTGTCGGGGGACCAGCCGATGTTGCAGATGCCCTTGGCATTGCGATGTGCCATGCACAACACGAACCCATCAGAAGGATAGGAGCACGGTCATGATTGGAAGGCTTCGTGGCCTCATTGTCGACAAGGCCCATGAAACTGTTGTACTCGAGGTCAGCGGGGTTGGATACGTCATTTCGGTCACCCCTCGTACCTTGGCGGATCTCCCGGGATTTGGTGAGGAGGCGGTTCTCCACACGCACCTCCACGTCCGCGAGGATCAACTCACCCTCTTCGGATTCGGCGCAGTCGCTGACAAGGATCTCTTCGGACTTCTGCTTGGGGTTTCCGGCGTTGGGCCGAAGGTCGCCTTGGCGATCCTGGCAACGATGACGTACGAGCAGCTGAGTGCCGCTGTTGCCGCCGACGACATTCCCGCTCTGACGACGGTACCTGGTATTGGCAACCGGAGCGCCCAGAAGCTCCTGCTCGAACTGAAGCCGAAGCTCGATGTGGTCGATGCAGTGGCAACGTCATCCGGACCATTGGGAGAGGTCCGCGAAGCCCTTGAAGGCCTTGGCTACGGGCTTGACGAGATCAGGGGTACGCTCGCAGAGATGCCAAGTGATCTCCCGGTTGAGGAGCTTCTCAAGCGATCGCTGCAGCAGCTCGGACGATCAGGTTCCTGATGCGTGAAGAAGGGCTGCTGACGACCGCCCAGACACCAGAGGAGATCGAGGTCGAGATCGGGCTCAGGCCGAAACGGCTCGATGAGTTCGTTGGCCAGGAAGCCCTCAAGGAACGTCTATCGATCCTGATCGAGGCAGCGGCGACCCGCGGGGAGTCCGTGGACCACCTGCTGTTCTCCGGGCCACCAGGCCTTGGCAAGACCAGCCTCGCTGCGATCGTTGCGAATGAGATGGGCGCTTCGTTCCGTTCGACCTCGGGGCCAGCGCTCGACCGTCCGGGTGATCTCGCCGCGGTCATCACCAACCTCGAGCACGGCGATGTGCTGTTCATCGATGAGATTCATCGGCTGCCCCGCCAGGTTGAGGAGGTGATGTATCCCGCCATGGAAGATGGCCAGCTCGACATCGTCGTTGGGAAGGGCCCCGCCGCCCGATCGATCAAGATCGATCTTCCAGCCTTTACGCTCGTGGGAGCCACTACGCGGGTGGGTCGTGTCGCTCCACCGCTGCGCGACAGGTTCGGCTACGTTGCCCGCCTGGATTACTACGGATCCACCGAGCTCGCCGCGATCGTTGCACGTTCAGCTCAACTTCTTGAGACGACCGCCACCTCGGATGGATGCGAAGCCATTGCAAGGAGATCGCGGGGGACGCCCCGCATAGCCAACAGGCTGCTTCGGAGGGTTCGTGACTACGCGGCGGTGAGGGCCGATGGTCAGGTCGACGCGAAGACCGCTGATACCGCATTGGAGGTCTTCGAGGTCGATGAGGCTGGTCTTGACAAGGTCGACAGGGCGATCCTGAATGCGATCATCACCAAGTTCGGCGGTGGTCCCGTTGGACTCTCAACCCTGGCGATCGCTGTGGGAGAGGACACCGAAACCGTTGAAGATGCATACGAGCCATTCCTCATTCTCGAAGGGATGATTCAGCGCACGCCACGAGGCCGGATAGCAACGGCGCGTGCTTTCAAACACCTTGGCGTCGATCCTCCGCATGGCGATGGACAGGGGCAGTTCCTGGGGTCGTAATCTGTTATCGATGCAGACGGCTGACTTTGAGTACGACCTTCCTCCGGAATCGATCGCACAGCAAGCGATCGAACCACGGCATGACTCGCGCGTGCTCGTCGCTTCCGACCTCTCCGAAATGTGCTTTCGATCGATCGGTCAGCTTCTGGAATCCGGCGACTTGCTTGTTGTCAATCGCACGAAAGTACGAGCAGCTCGGCTCGTTGGTGCGCGACTGCCGAGCGGCGGACGATCTGAACTTCTACTCACGAAGCGGATCGATCCACTGCGTTGGCAGGCCCTCCTCAGACCAGCCAAGAAGATGCCAGCAGGAACGATCATCGAGTGTGGAACCATCACTGCTGAGGTTCTTTCTGATCAGGTCGATGGCGTCGCCACGGTGACACTGGCAGTCGACGGTGACATCGAAGCGGAACTAGCGAGAGTCGGCGAGATTCCGCTGCCTCCATATTTCCACGGGAAGCTGGATTCGCCCGATAGGTATCAAACCCTCTTCGCGAAGACTGTGGGCTCGTCAGCGGCTCCCACTGCTGCACTGCACTTCACCGATGAGGTTGTCAAGGAGCTCGTGGCAGGAGGCATTGGTATCGCAGAGGTTGAACTTGAGGTCGGTCTCGATACGTTTCGGCCCATGGGTTACGGATCGATCGACGATCATGTGATCCATCGCGAACGGATCGTCGTTGCTGAGCCGGTTGTCGACGCTGTGGATCGGACGAGGGCGATAGGCGGGAGGGTCATCGCCGTCGGCACCACGGTCGTGCGAACTCTCGAATCGGCAGCATCGGGCAATGGCAGTATCAGCTGTGTGGATGGAGAGACCGGCCTCTTCATCAAGCCCGGGCACGAGTTTGGTGTTGTGGATGCCATGTTCACGAATCTTCATGCCCCGGGGACGACACTGATTGTGATGATCGCGGCCATGCTTGGTGACCGGTGGCGAGCGGTCTACGACCACGCTGTACAGTCCGACTTCCGATTCCTGTCCTTCGGAGATGCCATGTTCATAGAGAACCTGCGATGACGATGCCAGGGGAGGGCGAAGTGGCCGCTCCGATCTCATGGTCCAAGAGTTCGACTGATGGCGACGCGCGTGTCGGAGTCATGCATACGTCTCATGGTTCCGTCGAGACGCCGAACTTCATGGCGGTGGGGACCCGGGCAACGGTGAAGACTCTCGACACGGAGGATCTGGAGACGATCGGTGCCCAGATCGTGCTTGCGAACACCTACCACTTGATGCTCCGACCCGGGGAGGACGTCGTTGCCCACCTCGGAGAGCTCCATGGCTTCATGGCGTGGAGCGGCCCGATCCTGACAGACTCGGGCGGGTATCAGGTGCTCTCGCTTGAGCCGACGATCACGGAGGAGGAGCTCGTGTTCCGGTCGTCCTACGACGGATCCGAGGTCCGGCTGACGCCTGAACGATCCATCCAGGTGCAGGAGTCGCTCGGCTCCGACATCGCAATGGTGCTCGACGTTCCCGTGAACCTGCCCGCCTCGAGGTCAGCGACCGAGAAGGCCATGCATCAGACGCTTCGCTGGGCAGAGCGGTCGAAGTCCGCCAAAACCAGAACGGATCGGGCGCTCTTTGGCATCGTCCAGGGTGGTGCTGATACCGACCTTCGGAAACTCTCCGCGATAGAGACAGCCGACATCGGCTTTCCCGGGTATGGCATCGGTGGCCTGGCCGTCGGGGAGACTGCTGTCGAACGGGCAACAGCGATAGATGCGGTGGTGCCGGAATTGCCCGAGAACGCGGTGCGGTATGTCATGGGCCTCGGGGACACCGAAGGGATGCTCGACGCCGTGAGGAGGGGAGTCGACCTCTTCGATTGCGTGCTGCCCACTCGCATAGCTCGTCACGGCAAGGCACTGACCCGCGACGGTGACCTGTCGATGAAGCGTGTCGAGTGGCTCGAAGATGCTTCGCCCATCGAGAAGGACTGCCCCTGCGTGGCCTGTCGCCGATACAGCAGGGGATACATTCGCCATCTTGTGAACACGCACGAACTCCTGGCCAGTCGGTTGCTCACGCTTCACAACCTGACCTACACATATCGGCTCATGGAGGACATGCGTATGAGCATCGCCGAAGGTTCCTTTGCCGCCTTCCACGAGGATGTAGTGGAGCGGCGTGAACAAGGACTTGGCCGCGACGCCAGCTAGCATTCCTGCGTTCCCTTCGGAGCAGCCAGACCCACATCGGAGGCCGTGGCCTTGATCCAATTCAGCATGAACACAGGACTCCTGTTCGCACAGGAATCATCGAGTAATAGCAACGCGTTGGCGTTCCTCTTCCCGCTGGTGATCATGGGTGGACTCTTCTACGTTCTGCTGATCCTTCCCCAGCGTCGCAGACACAAGAAGATGGACCGGATGCGTTCAGAAATCACGGTCGGTGACGAAGTACGCACCATCGGCGGGATCATCGGAATGGTCGTTGCAGAGACGGACGACGAGTTTTCCATTGATATCGGCAGTGGCCAGACCATGCGAGTTGTGAAGAAGGCCGTCGCCGAGAAACTCGGGAGTGATGACGAGTGAATCGCAAGAAGGCGTGGATCACGCTGATCGTCACTGTCGCGATCGCCTGGGGGTCTCTCGCCGCCATGCTTGCAGTCGGATGGGCTCCGAAGCTCGGACTGGACCTGCAGGGTGGCTTCGCGATCACGCTCGTTGCCCCTGAGGGCACAGACCAAGCCACGCTCGAAACAGCGGCAGACATCATGCGTCGACGCGTCGAGAACCTCGGAGGAGTCCAGGAACCTGAGGTGGCCGTCGTGGGCGATCGAGCAATTGTCGTTCAACTACCGGGGGTCGATGACCGTGAACGGGCTCTTGAGGCCGTTGGCACGACTGGCGAGCTCTCCTTCAGGCCGGTTCTCGGTGAGTTCCCCGGATCTCCCGCGCTGATCGATCCGGCGTTCACGACCCCGGAAGGCGACGACACTGTCAATCCCAACCTTCAACCGCTCAATGAGGTGGACCAGGCAACCGGTATCTCGCTGAACGATGACATCGTCAAACGGTCGTATCTCGAACTTGTCGATGGGCCCATCGTGTACGAGGTGGGCGGGATTCCCGTCACGTTCACCGACGGCTCGACCGTTGAGTTCCCAACCGGAGCCGATATCACCGATGCACGCGCACAGTTCACGTCACACGGCCTCGGGGGTCAGTGGGTCGTCGTTCCGGAGTTCACCGACGAGGGTGGGGAGAAGTTCAGGGAATCGACAGCGTACCTGGCGAGCTATCCGCCCGGCGATCCCCGACGTCAGCTCGCAATCGTGGTTGACGGTGTTGTCTCCTCCGCGCCGGCCGTCGCCAATGAGGTATCCCCAGAGGAGGGTCTTGACCCAAACGCCGTAATCATCACTGTCGGTTCCGGTGAGAACGCTGAACAGGATTCACAAGACCTTGCCGCACTGCTCAGATACGGTGCACTCCCAACAACGTTCGAGCGAGAACGGGTCGAATCGGTTTCTGCAACTCTGGGCGAGGACAGCCTGCAGGCAGGTCTGCTTGCCGGGCTTGCGGGGCTTCTCCTCGTCGTCGTGTACATGTTGATCTACTACCGATCGCTCGGAATCATCGCCTTCTTCGGTCTCACCGTCTTTGGCTCGCTTCTCGTTGGCATGATCATTCTGATGGGCCAGACCCAGGGAACGACGCTGACGCTTGCAGGAGTTACCGGCGTCATCGTCTCGATCGGAATCACCCTTGACTCCTTCATCGTGTACTTCGAGCGAATCAAGGAGGAGTACCGGCACGGCAGGGCACTGCGACCATCGGTGGCACACTCGTTCGGGCCGTCTTTCCGGACGAACCTGACCGGTGATACGGTGACCCTCGTCGCTGCGGTTCTCCTCTTCGTTCTTGCGGTCGGTCAAGTCAAGGGTTTCGCCTTGATTCTTGGCCTCGCCACCGTGATCGATGTGATCGTCGCGTACTACTTCACGCGATCGGCCACCTACCTGTTGGCCAGGGGTCCCCTGGCTGAGGGTGGATTCTTCTCCATAGCCGGAGCCATGGGCGGCGGCGACCGAACCGAGGTAGCCGATGAGATGGAGGTGGCGTCATGACCCTTCTATCCCGGATGTACCGAGGCGAAACGAAGTTCGATTTCGTCGGTATATCGAGGCGTGCCCTGATCGTGTCCCTCGTCCTCGTCGCCGCTTCGATCCTTATGATGTTCGTGAGACCGTTCAATTTGAGCATCGACTTCACCGGTGGGGTCATTGTCACGGTCGAAAACACTGCTGATGCTTCGGTCGAGGAAGTCAGGGCAGAGCTCAGGACGATTGGCCAAGCGGACGCTCGCGTGCAGACGACGGGTGACGGCTTCGTCATCGTGCAGACCGAGGCCCTCGACCCCTCAGAGATGGACACACTCGTCACGACCGTGGCCGATGCTGCCGGAGGAGATAGCGCCGACGTCAATGTCTCAGCGGTTGGCCCAACGTTCGGTGCTGAAGTAACTCGTAAGGCGGTTGAGGCCCTGGTCGTGTTCCTCATCGTCATCTCGCTATTCATCACGTGGCGTTTCGAGTGGAAAATGGCCGTCTCGGCGCTTGCCGCGGTCTTTCACGATCTCATCATCACGGGTGGCCTCTATGCGCTGATCGGATTCCTCGTAACGCCGTCAACGATCATCGCTGTTCTCACGATTCTCGGATACTCGCTCTATGACACGGTCGTTGTATTCACCAAGGTGAACGAGAACGTTCATGAACTCCATGACCGGTCGACTATCTCAGGCATCGTGAACCTCTCGTTGAACCAGGTGCTCATGCGGTCCATCAACACGTCCCTGACGTCGCTACTCCCTGTCGGTTCTCTTCTTCTCGTCGGCTTCCTGGCTCTGGGTGCCGAAACCCTGAAGGAGTTCGCTTTGGCGCTGTTCATCGGGATCGCTGTTGGTACGTATTCGTCGATACTCGTAGCAGCACCTCTCCTGGCCCGATGGAAGGAATCCGAGCCCGAGTGGGAGCGACAGAGGAGACGAGCAGCGAAGGGCGAACCGATGGTGAACGCTGTTGCCGACGTCGAGATATCTGAGGCACCTCCCGTGGCTCCGACCCCAACTGCTGTCGCCCGACCTCCAAAGCAGAGGCGCAAGCGTCGGTAGAATCATCTGATGGGGATTCCATCAAACATCCAGGACGCCGGTCCGACCACAGGTGACGGCTCTGAGACGTTCGTCGACCCTGCGGTTGTTGGTCGCACACCTGACCAGATGTTCGGCGACA
Source organism: Actinomycetes bacterium (assembly GCA_030598305.1). Next base: position 9,131 of record JAUVQC010000003.1, on the reverse strand, counting down.
TCATGGAGACCTTCCTCAGCGATCACCCGTCAGGCAACACAGACCTGATCCATGACGCGTACGTGTCGGCCACGAAGCTTCACATGGGCCAGGTTCGTGCGACGGGTGATCCATATATCGTCCACCCGCTTGCGGTCACGGAGATACTCGCCCAGTACGGCATGGATGAGGCAACGCTCGCCGCCGCCCTGATGCATGACACGGTGGAGGACACGGACCTCACGCTTACAGCCGTCGTTGACGATTTCGGGGACGAAGTGGCTCTGCTGATCGACGGCGTCACAAAGCTCGATCGGATCAAGTTTTCCAGCAGAGAACACGCCCAGGCTGCAACGATACGCAAGATGGCGGTCGCGATGGCGAAGGACATCCGGGTGCTCGTCATAAAGCTCGCGGATCGGACGCACAACATCCGCACGATGGCGCCGCTGCCACAAGAAAAGCAGAGACGGGTCGCCCTCGAGACGCTCGACATCTACGCGCCGCTTGCCCATCGGCTGGGTATGCAGGAGATCAAACACGAGATGGAGGAAACGTGCTTCGGGATCCTGTACCCGGGACCGAAGGCGGAGATCGAAGCGAAGGTCGCGGCGCGGTCCCCGGAGCGTGCGGAGTACATCGAGACAGTGATCGATGAGTTGGTCACGGAGCTCGAGGCCAACGATATCGATGCGGCTGTCACAGGCAGGCCGAAGCACCTCTATTCCATTTATCGCAAGATGGTTGCTTCAGGCCTTGCCTTCGAAGAGATCCACGATCTGATCGGGATCAGGGTAATCGTGGAGGAGCTGCGGGATTGCTACGGCGCACTCGGCCTCGTCCATACGATGTGGCCACCGATTCAGGGGCGTTTCAAGGACTACATCGCCATGCCGAAGTTCAACTTCTACCAGTCGCTTCATACCACGGTGGTCGGGCCAGATGGGAAACCCCTCGAGGTGCAGATCCGTACACAGGAGATGCACGACAGGGCGGAGGCTGGAATCGCCGCGCACTGGCGCTACAAGGAGGACGGGACCGAGGAGGCGGATCTTCTCGTTGTCGAGGACATCAGGGACATGCAGGATGATGCCGAAGATCCCGCCGAGTTCCTCGAGTCGTTGAAACTCGATCTCTACCAGGACGAGGTATTCGCCATCACACCTGCTGGGGACGTGAAGGTGCTGCCGAGGGGTGCAACGCCCGTTGACTTCGCCTATCGAATCCATACTGACGTCGGACACCGTTGTTCGGGAGCAAAGGTCAACGGAAGGCTCGTGCCGCTCTCGACGAAGCTCGAATCAGGCGACATCGTCGAAATCATCACATCAAGGGCCCAGGATGCCCACCCGAGCAGGGACTGGCTCGAGTTCGTCAAGTCGTCGAAAGCAACGTCGAAGATCAAGGGATGGTTCTCACGCGAGCGTCGCGAGAGTGCCCTGGTCGAGGGGCGAGAGGCTGTAACCAAGATGCTCAGGCGCGAAGGACTCCCGCTCAGCGGCGCTGAGAAGGAGCTCGCTGATGTTGCCCACGAGCTCGGTTTCGAGGACATCGATGGCCTCTACATGTCCGTTGGTGAGAATCGGACGAGTCCACAGACGGTGGCCCAGCGACTTGCCAGGCACCTGAAACCGGACGACTCGGTTGAGGCGGTCATGGCCGAGCGGCTGCCGGCGCCACACAGACGGCGACGTCAATCTACGGGCGACGTCATCGTCGAAGGCCTGGAGGACATGCTCGTGCGCATGGCGAAGTGCTGCGGACCGGTCCCGGGCGACGACATCGTCGGGTTCGTGACGATCGGTCGAGGTGTCTCGGTCCACAGGGCGGACTGCGGGAACATCGGTTCGCTGACCGAACGAGCCGAACGGATGGTCGACGTTGCCTGGTCCGCTGAGCAGACCGGAACGTTCTATGTCTGGATCCAGGTGGAGGCCCTCGATCGGTCGAAACTCCTGCGAGATGTGACGGCCGCGCTCTCCGACTACGGGGCGAACATCCACGCGTCATCCTCGGTTACCGGAAGGGACCGGATCGCCCTTCTCCGATATGAGATCGAACTCTCGGATAAAGAAGCGCTTGAGGGCTTGCTCCAGGGCTTACAGGGCATCGATGGCGTCTACGAGGCCTACCGGCTGGTTGTATGACGCTACTCATCGATGCCGCACCCTTGTGGCACTTCCAAACGAACACGTACATCGTTGCTCCGCACAAGGGAGGTCCTGCGGTCGTGGTCGACGCTCCGCCGGATCCCGGCGGCGTCGGTGAACTTCTGGCCCGGCACGATCTCACGCCCGTCGCCGTGCTTGTCACACACGGCCATATTGACCATGTCGGGGGGATCGACGGCGTCGCGTCCGCAACGGTGCGTGCCTACATGCATCCCGATGATGTTGACATGGCACGCCACCCGCGGCTCCAGCTCCAAGCGCTACTTGGACCGGCATTCCCCCTCGGAGACGAGGAACTCGTCACGACGGACTTCGTCGACATCTCCGATGGCGAGCGTCTCTCGATCGCTGGTGTGGACTTCGACGTGCTCTTCACGCCGGGACACACACCGGGTCACTGCTGTTTCCATGTGGCCGACGAAGGGGTGTTGTTCTCTGGAGATCAACTCTTTCAGGGATCGATCGGCAGGACTGACCTCCCCGGCGGATCCTATGAGACGCTGATGAATTCCATGGCATCCCGCGTCTTGCCCCTTCCCGAGGAAACGGCAGTTCTTCCAGGTCACGGTCCGACCACTACTCTTGCCGCCGAACGCCAGAACAACCCGTTCCTCCAGGAGCTGTTGTGACCATGTACAGAGCCCCGAAGGGCACATACGACGTGTTGCCACCAGACTCGGGTTGGTGGCGGACTGCACGCGCCGCCTTCGACGAGCTCTCCGAACTCTACGGATACGACCTCGTGCTCACGCCCATGTTTGAGGACACAGAGGTATTCGCGCGCGGCGTCGGTGGTGAGACAGAGGTCGTTGAGAAACAGATGTACACCTTCGCGGACAAGGGTGGGCGCTCGATCACACTTCGTCCGGAGCAGACTGCCTCGGTCGTACGCGCCGTCATCCAGAACGGCGGAGTGCAGGGTCGCTTCAAAGGTGCCTACTGGGGGGAGATGTTCCGCTACGAACGACCCCAGAAGGGCCGCACGAGACAGTTCACCCAGGCAGGTGTGGAGTACCTCGGCTCGGACTCGCCAGAAGCGGACGTCGAGGTCATCGAGTTCGGCTACCGGCTGCTCGAGCGTCTCGACGTTCCCGATGTCGAGATACGGCTCAACTCCATAGGTGATCCGCAGGACAGGACCACCTATCGCGATGCCATCAGTGCCTACTTGCTCGAACGTTTCGATGAGCTCTCGGACGACTCGAAGAAACGTGTCGAGTCCAACCCGATGCGTGTACTGGACTCCAAGACTGACCAGGAAGTGGTGGCTGGGGCGCCGGTGCCGATCGATTACCTCGGGGATGAAGCCGCCACGCACTTCGAAGCCGTGAAGACCGGGCTCGACAACCTAGATCTCACCTATGTGATCGATGACAAACTGGTGCGGGGTCTTGACTATTACACCCGAACGGTGTGGGAGTACATCCCTGTCGGGTATGAGGCTGCCCAGAGTTCCGTTGGCGGCGGCGGACGGTATGACGGCCTGTTCGAGTTACTTGGCGGCAAGCCCACGCCCGCGGTCGGGCTGGCGATGGGTATCGACCGGATCCTCCTGGCCTCCCGTGCTGAAGAACACGGTCCGGCGCTCGACGCATTCGTGGTCGTTGCCGATGAATCGCTGCGTGCCGACGCCAGAAACCTCACGTCGCGACTGCGCTCGGCAGATCTGAGGGCGGACATGACCGATACACAACGTTCGGTCAAGGCACAGTTCAAGGAGGCGGATCGCCGTAGGGCCGCATCCGCGATCGTCATCGGCGCTGAGTGGGCCGAGGATGACGTCACTGTGAAAGACCTCGACACGGGAGACCAGGAAGTGATTACGTCAAAGGAGATCGAAGGATGGCTACGAGCCAGATGAAGACAGTCGGAGCTGGCGAGCTCCGCGCCGAAAATGTCGGTGATTCTGTGACACTCGCCGGGTGGGTCGGGCGGCGGCGCGACCATGGTGGGGTGATCTTCGTTGACCTCCGTGATTCGTCAGGAATCGTCCAGGTAGTCCTGAACCCCGAGGATGCACCGGCTTCCGAGGAGGCGCTTCACGGCTTGAGGGCGGAGTTCTGCGTGCAGATCACCGGGACGGTGCGCCCCCGTCCGGAGGGAACCACCAACGATGATCTCCCAACCGGCGCCATCGAGATCGTTGCGGTGAGCCTCGCCGTCCTCAGCCCGTCGGATCCCCTGCCATTTCAACTCGACGATCGTGTCGATGTGGACGAGACGCTTCGACTGCAGTATCGCTATCTGGACATGCGCCGCACACGGATGTCGCAGAACCTGCGGGCACGTTCCAGGGCTATCTCGGCCATGCGTCGTGTGATGGAACGCGATGAGTTCCTCGAGGTGGAGACACCAACGCTCATAGCTTCGACGCCCGAAGGTGCACGGGACATGCTTGTGCCATCGCGCCTGCGGCCGGGCAACTTCTATGCGTTGCCGCAATCTCCGCAACTCTTCAAACAGCTCTTGATGATCGGTGGCATCGAGCGGTACTACCAGGTGGCCAAGTGCTACCGGGACGAGGATTTCAGGGCCGATCGTCAGATCGAGTTCACCCAACTCGACTTCGAGGGGTCGTTCTGGGGCCAGGACGATGTCCTCAACGTCCTGGAGGATGTCGTGGTCGAGGTCGTGAATGACCTTCGCGACGAGACGGTCGAACTTCCGCTGCAACGAATGACGTATGCCGAAGCCATGGACCGATACGGAACCGATAAGCCTGACCTTCGGTTCGGTATGGAGATCACTGATCTGTCCGGTGTGTTCGTGGATACCGAGTTCAAAGCGTTCTCCGGCTCGATCGAATCGGGTGGAACGGTGCGGGGAATCAACGGCGGTCCGCTCGGCCTGTCTCGTTCGGGTCTCGACGCTCTCGTGTCCAGAGCCCAGGAGCTGGGTGCGAAGGGTCTTGTATGGATGGTCGTTGAGGAGGACGGTTCGCTGCGATCCCCGGTCGCGAAGTTTCTCTCCGACAATGAGCTCGACCAGATCAAGGCCGCATTGGGCGCTGAGAAGGGTGACACTCTCCTCATCGCGGCGGACGACGTGAAGATGGTCAGCCATGTCCTCGGCCAGTTGCGTCTACACATCGGTCAGCCGCAGGGCAACGATGTGTTGAAGTTCGCGTTCATTCTCGACTTTCCGGTATTCGAGGTCGGCGAGGACGGAAGCCTCTCGCCGGCGCATCACCCGTTCACTGATCCTGGCGATCTGGACACCTTCGTGAACAGTCCCGAAGAAGCGATTTCCAAGGCCTACGACCTCGTACTCAACGGCACGGAGCTCGGCTCGGGGAGTGTGAGGATCCACGATCCCGAGGTTCAGGCCAAGGTCTTCGAGGTTATGGACATCTCAGCCGAGGATGCCGAGAGTCGTTTCGGCTGGTTCCTCGAGGCACTTCGGTATGGGACGCCCCCGCATGCGGGCTTTGCCATCGGAATCGACCGGATGGTCAGCATTCTCCAGGACGAACCCAACATCCGCGAGATCATCCCGTTCCCAAAGACACAGACGGGCGCTGATCCACTCACTGGATCCCCGAGCAGGGTCGAGGAGCTTCAGTTGATGGAGTTGGGCATCGATGTACGACCAGAAGTAAGGACATCGTGGGCGGAAGAGGAAGCTGATACGAATGTCTGATGACAGCTGACAACCTCTTCGAGGCACGAAGGGAAGAGGTCACTCGCGTGCATGCGCCCCTCCCTGCACGCATGCGCCCGCGTACCCTCGATGAGGTCGTCGGACAGACGCATCTCCTGGGAGAGGGCGCGGCATTCCGTTCGATGGTCGAGACCGGGAAGCTGAGTTCGCTGATCCTCTGGGGTCCGCCAGGATCCGGCAAGACGACCCTCGCACGCCTCATCTCGAATGCCACCCAGGCACACTTCGAGCAGTTGTCCGCGACGAGCGCCGGAATCAAGGATGTTCGCGAGGTGCTTGCCCGAGCCGGACAAAGACTGGGTGAGGGACGGGGCAGGACCGTGCTCTTTCTCGACGAGATTCATCGGTTCAACAAGGCACAGCAGGACGGGCTGCTGCCGGGAGTCGAAGACGGCACGGTCGTCCTCATCGGTGCAACGACGGAAAATCCGTTCTTCGAGGTCAACAGTCCCTTGATCTCGCGGGCGACCGTGTTCCGCACCGAGGCACTGACGCCCGATGAAGTTGCCGAGCTCATTGACAGGGCCGCGTCGGATCCGATGCGTGGCCTTGGTGTGAAGATCGATTCGGATGCCCGAGATGCCCTCGCGGATCGAGTGGGAGGCGACGCTCGGCTCGCGCTCAACGCCCTCGAGATGGCAGCATCCATCGCCGAGGGCCGTGGTCTCGAGAGTCTCGATGAGGCGTCTGTGGCAGAAGCACTGCAGAGACGCATCATCAGGTACGACCGGGCAGGCGATCGGCATTACGACGTCATCTCCGCGTTCATCAAGTCGCTCCGTGGCTCTGATCCTGATGCAGTCATTTACTGGCTCCAGACGATGCTCGAAGCGGGGGAGGACCCGAAGTTCATCGCACGACGCATGATCGTGTTCGCCTCAGAGGATGTCGGACTCGCCGACGTACACGCGCTGTCGATCGCCAATGAGGCGTTCAGGACGGTTGAGGTGGTTGGTCTCCCTGAGGCGAATTACGCGCTCACCCACGCATCGCTGTATCTCGCTCTTGCGCCCAAGTCCAATACCGTGAAGGGTGCCATGCACGCCGGCATCGAAATCGTCACCGAGGGAGCTCCAGGGGAGGTTCCTCCGCACCTACGCTCGGGTGCGACCCAGGGCGAGAAGGACATGGGCATCGGCGTGGGCTACGTGTACCCCCATGACGCACCCGCCGCGGTGGTCGCCCAGCAATATCTCCCCGACCCGCATACAGAAGCTGTCCTCTACGCCCCCAAGCAGGTCGGTGCCGAACGCGACCTCGCCGAGCGCCTCGCGAAAATCGACAAGATCCTCGGAAAACAACGGACGACACATAACTGAAGACGGCCGTGTGCTCGGTGTCGCTGGTCGGCAAGCTACGCTGGTTGCCATGTTCACTCGCGCTCGCTGGTTCGCTTTTGGTTCTGCCGTCACCCTTGGTGCAGCGGTGTTCGTTGTCAATCGGGCTCGTGTCATGAAGGAACAGCTCACGCCCGAAGGAGTTGCAAGGGCGTCTGCAACACTCGCCGCTGACACGATCGAGGCCATGGGTGTACGTCTCCAACGTTCGGCTCTCAGGGATGTGTCGACCGAGTCGGATTCCAAGGCGGGCTAACCTCGCCTGCCATGAACACCAACGAGATTCGAAGCGCCTTCATCGACTTCTTTGCCGAACGCGGTCACGTTGTCGTGCCGTCGGCTTCGTTGATTCCGGTCGATCCGACACTGCTGCTCACGGTTGCGGGCATGGTGCCATTCAAGTCATTCCTGACCGGGGAGGAGAAGGCTCCGTACGACAACGCGGTGAGTTCCCAGAAGTGTGTGCGCACCGAGGATATCGAAATCATCGGGACGACGGCTAGACATGCCTCGTTCTTCGAGATGCTCGGAAACTTCTCCTTTGGTGAGTATTTCAAGGAACGGGCGATCCCTCTCGCCTACGAACTGCTGACCGAGGGCTATGGGATAGACACGGAAAGACTCTGGTTCACCGTTCACGAGACCGATGATGAGGCCGCAGAAATTTGGCTGGACGTCGTAGGTGTCGATCCGGATCGTCTCCAACGTCGTGACAAGGACAACTTCTGGCAGATGGGCGTCGCCGGTCCCGCTGGGCCATCGTCGGAGATCTTCTACGATCGTGGACCCGAGTTCGGCCCTGGTGGCGGACCGATCGTCGATGAGGAACGTTTCGTCGAGATCTGGAACCTCGTGTTCATGCAGTACATCCAGGACGAGCCGTACCAAGTCGTCGGCGACCTTCCCATGAAGTCCATCGACACCGGAATGGGACTCGAGCGGATGGCGATGGTTCTCCAAGACGTCAATTCGCTCTTCGAGACAGACACCGTCAGGGCGATCATGGCCATCGGCGAGGGCGCTACCGGGGTCAGCTACGGAGATGGCGAGCGAACCGACATCTCCCTGCGAATCCTCGCGGATCATGCGCGTTCTTTCACGTTCCTCATCGCCGACGGTGTTGTTCCATCGAACGAGGGCCGCGGCTACATACTGCGCCGTCTCGTCCGCAGGGCCGTGAGGCATGCCCACATGTTGGGAGCCAGAGAGCCGATCGCCGCGTCGCTCGTGGACGCCGTTGCGGTCGAAATGGGACAGGCCTACCCCGCGATCGTGGAAAAGCAGGATCACATCATCGGTGTCGTCGAACGTGAAGAGACCGGATTCCTCAAGACACTCGAATCAGGGGAACAGATGCTCGACATCGCCATCGACGATCTCGGTGAGGGAACTGAGATCCCGGGTTCGACAGCGTTCAAACTTCACGACACGTTCGGTTTCCCCATCGAACTCACTGAGGAGATCGCCGCCGAACGCGGGTTGACGGTTGACAGGTCCGGATTCGACGGGGAGATGGACCAGCAGCGGGACAGGGCGCGTGCAGCATTCAAGGGCTCCACCGACGGTGACCCAACGGATATGTATCGCAGGATCCTTGGCGGCATCGACCAGACCGAGTTCACCGGATACGCCAATCTCACAGGATCAGGCCTTGTGCTCTCGCTCCTCCGTGAAGGCGAGACTGTCGACCGCGCTGAGGAGGGGCAAGAGATCGAGATCTTTCTGAGTCGATCGCCGTTCTACGGAGAGTCAGGCGGACAGGTCGGTGACACAGGAACGATCACCACCGAGACAGGCATCGCCCGTATCGGTGACACTCAGATCGACCTACCAGGAGTGCACGGACATCGCGGCACAGTCACCTCCGGATACGTCCTGGCGGGCCAGGACGCGGAGGCGACTGTCGACGGAACAAGACGTGAACGAATCCGGAAGAATCACTCGGGAACGCACATCCTTCACTGGGCCCTACGCGATGTCCTTG
>JAUVQC010000094.1 GCA_030598305.1 Actinomycetes bacterium | reverse complement strand
CCGGATGGGCGGTCGGAGGAGGTCACAGCCTCCACGTGGTCTGTGACCTGACGATCGCGTCACAGGAGCATGCTGTGTTCAAGCAGACCGACGCGGATGTCGCAAGTTTCGATGGTGGCTACGGCTCCGCGCTCCTGGCGCGACAGGTGGGACAGAAACGCGCTCGAGAGATCTTCTTCCTCGGGAGGGACTACTCGGCCCAGGACGCCTACGACATGGGGATGGCCAACGCCGTCGTTCCCCATGCGGATCTCGAGTCCGTGGCCCTTGAATGGGCCAGGGAGATCACCTCCAAGAGTCCGACGTCCCAGAAGATGCTGAAGTTCGCGATGAACCTGCCAGATGATGGACTCGTCGGTCAGCAGCTGTTCGCTGGCGAAGCGACACGCCTCGCGTACGGAACCGAAGAGGCACAGGAGGGCAGGGACGCCTTCCTCGAGAAACGCGATCAGGACTACTCCAACTTCCCCTGGCAGTTCTGATCCATGGCCCAGCCGTTGAATCCTTGGATCATGGCAGCGCGGCCGGCAACGCTTCCAGCGGGAATTGCCCCTGTGCTCATCGGCACCTCAATCGCATGGCGCGACAGCGTCTTTGCCCTCCTTCCCTTCCTCGTCGTGCTGTTCGCTGTGCTCGCCATCCAGATTGGCGTCAACTTCGCCAACGACCTCGCTGACGCGGCGCGAGGGGCCGACACCGAGGCGCGCATCGGCCCACAACGGGCAGTTGCGTCCGGTGTGATCACGTCCAGGGACATGAAGTGGGCCATCGCTATCGCGTTCGGGCTTGCAGGCCTCGCGGGGCTCTACCTGGTTTGGTACGCAGGTTGGACGATCTTCGTCATCGGGATCATCTCGATCATCGCTGCTCTCGGCTACACGAATGGGCCGATTCCCTACGGGTATTACGGCCTAGGAGAGCTGTTCGTGTTCATCTTCTTCGGTCTCGTGGCGACCGCCGGAACCCGGTATGTCTTCGGTAACCCGATACCCGCATCGGCGTGGGCAGGCGGTGTTGTGATGGGACTCCTTGCATCGGGGATCCTCCAGGCCAACAACATTCGAGACATCGACACGGATCGCGGGGCACTCAAGAGGACACTGGCGGTGGTCGTCGGACGAACGTGGGCGCGCCGGCTCTTCGCTGCAACGATCGCGGGAACCTTCGTATGGATCATCTTCGCAATCGCCGTTGGGTGGTTCCCTCCCCTGGCGATCATCACCCTTATCCTTGCGCCGCTGGGCATCCCGCTCGTCAGGACCATCTACACCGAGACCGAGGGCCCGCCGCTCATTTCGGTCCTCAAGGGCACGGCCCAGTTGCAGCTTTTCGTTGCCCTGCTGTTGAGCCTCGCTCTGGCGTTCTGACGGCCGGTAGGCTGGCTCCCGGTGACCACTTCTGACGAAACCGCACGCTACTGCGCTGACCTCGTGTCCGGCCTTGCCGACGCCGGTGTCGACACCGTGTTCATCTCCCCAGGTTCGCGCAACACACCGCTCACGATCGCCTTCGCCCGCGAGCCGAGGATCACCGATATCTCCTTCAGGGATGAACGCTCAGCGGGATTCGCGGCACTCGGATATGGCAAGGCAGCCGGTCGACCTGCCGCGGTCCTGTGCACCTCCGGATCGGCCGCAACCCACTACTTCCCTGCTGTTGTCGAGGCCGACCAATCGGCGGCTCCGCTCGTCGTTCTCACCGCGGATCGGCCGGCTCATCTGAGAGGTACCGGGGCACCCCAGACGATGGATCAGATGAACCTGTACGGGCGCCATGTCAAGTCGTTCACCGACCTCGATATCAGGTCGGCACAAGGCAGATCGGACGGAGCGATCATCGCGACGCTCGCTTCGGCGTTGCCGCGCGGTCCCGTGCACGCGAATGTTGCCTTTGACGAGCCACTTCTCCCAAGCGAGCTGCCACCGGTTCCAGAGCCGCGTGAACGGGCACAACCCGATACGCAGGACGGTATGCACGGGGACCTCATCGAGTCCTTGATGGGAAGGGATGTGATGATCATCGCTGCAGGACGTCAACGGCCTGGCTTCCCAGCCGCGCTCAACTCGGTCGCAACCGCCCTTGGTGCACCAATCCTCTCGGACCCACAGTGCTGGGTGACCGGACCCAATACCGTGGCCTTTGGAGACCTTCTTGCGTCGAGCACGACAGCACTCGAAACCGCTCCCCCTGACGTCGTACTGAGAATCGGGCCGCTCCCGACCTCGAAACCGCTCTGGAGTTGGCTCGAGACGTCCGGAGTCAGCCAGATCATCGTGGACAAGTCGCGCCTGAGGGATCCCCTCCAATCGGCCGAGACCGTTATCGATGGCGACCCCACGTCGTTCCTGCTCCAACACGTCCCATCGGCGCGCCACAACACCCGGTTCCTCGACCTGTGGACCGCAGTGGATGCCGCCTGCACGATTTCGGTCAGCGAGGCACTCGATGACGCGACGTTCCCGAACGAACCTGAGATCGCACGAACACTCATCAAGACGCTTCGAGCCGGCGAACTCGTACATCTCGGTTCCTCGATGCCCATCCGGGACGTCGACTCCTTCGCCACGCCTCGCTCGGATATCGGAGTGCTCGCCAACCGCGGGGTCAATGGCATCGATGGCACGATCTCGACCGCCATCGGTGCAGCGCTTGCCGATGGTCCGGTAACGCTTCTCGTCGGCGATGTCGCTGCACTCCACGACTGCACTGCGTTGGCAGAAGCAGCGCGCCTCGGGGTCCCGCTGCGGGTCGTCGTCGTCAACAACGATGGGGGCGGCATCTTCTCGTTCCTACCCCAAGCGACCAGTGACCTCATCCCTGGGTCCACCTATGAGCAGCATTGGGGCACACCCCACGGCTTGTCGCTTCTGGACATTGCACGGGGCTTCGGGGTCGGAGGTGGACCGGTCGACACTCTCGCCGACTATGTCACAGCGGTGTCGGAGCCGATCACGGGTCCCGAGGTCATCGAACTACGAACAGACCGCACCGCGAACACGGCACTTCATCGCGAACTGCGGGTCGCAGTACATGCTGGGGGGCATTAGTCGTCGGCCGGGGCGGCTTCTGAATCTGCGCTACGAGCCTGCTGATGCTCCTTGTGGCGTCGGGTCAGACGTTCCTCATAGGCGCGCGATGCCTTTGAACCCTTCTGCTGTCGGAGACGTGGCCGGTGCGTTGAGTCATGGTCGTTGCGACGGAAGCCACTGTCGTGACTCATACATGTCCTTTCCTGGACAGTTCCATCATGCATGCAGGGAGCCGAGATGTGAAGCGCGTTAATTCCTCGTGAGGACGTTGAGCAGGGGCATGAGCTTCAGCCTGGTCTCCTGGAGCTCGGCATTCGGCTTCGAGTCGGCAACGATGCCTGCACCTGCATAGAGATGGGTCGTCTCCCTCCTGATGAGCCCGCAGCGCAACGCGATGCAGATCGCGCCCTCGCCGGCCCCGTTGATCCACCCGATACCACCGCTGTACCAACCCCGATCGATCTCCTCGGTCCGGTTGATGTAGCTCACGGCTGCGTCACGGTCCACACCGCCCACGGCGGGTGTGGGATGCACGGCCTCGATCACATCGAGTATCCCGATACCGCCGGCGAGCTCGCCCTCGATCTCAGTGGAGAGGTGTTGTACCGTGGCCATTTGCTTGAGCGATGGATGCTCCGGGATTCTGAGGCTTCTTGTCATGGGCGCCAGGCGCTCAACGAGGTCATCAACAACAAGGGCGTGCTCCAGACGGTCCTTGGAGGAGCTCATGAGCTGTTCAGCGATCATCCTGTCGTCGTGGTCACCTTCGCCGCGCGGAGCCGAGCCGGCAAGGGGATTCGAACGCAGCTGCGTTCCTCTGACGTCTGCAAGCAGCTCAGGACTCGCACCCATGAACACGGAGTCCCCGGACTTCCACGCAAAGGTGTAGCACTGCGGATAGGAGATCACGAGCTCTCTGAACACTCGCAGGATGGCGACAGGCTCGGTTGACCGCACGACCACCGATCGAGCGAGCACGACCTTGTCGATTTCGCCCCGGCGGATCGTGTCCACCGCGTCAGCGACCGCCGCTGTCCAATCCGAAACCGGAGGATGTGATTCGATGGCGTGATCGCCGAGATCCATGACCTGGATCGGCTCCGGATGTCGTATTGAGCCGAGCAGGTCGAGGGTTGGCCCGAGGTCATCGGTCTCAGGGATTATGACCGTCAGCTCCGTACGCCCATGGGACTGCTCCATCGCGATCCTCGGGATGAAGACCTCTGCCGGTGGATACCCGTCCCACACGCTCGAGGTCGCTCCTTCGGGGAGAAAGGAGAAACCGACGAAGGCTTTGAGCTCTGGATGTCCGAGTGCTGCGAGCTGCGAGGCAATGTCGGCGAGGCGATGCTCTCCTACGCCCGACGCGCTCCAGGCGGTTCCGATTCCCACGAGACGGTCACCGTTTGGCATTGAATAGGCGACTGCACGGTTGACGAGGCTCTCACCGGTGCGGGCGAAGTCGAAGGCGTCGAATCCAACGTCGATGGACGCGATCCGGAATCCGGACCGTGTCTTCAGGTCGGCTCGCAACTCTTCGATCTCTTCGGCACTGAGCAGGAACATCGGTGGGATGGTAGGTGCCCCTCCGGCCTCACTCTCGCGCGACCACACGGTCGATGATCCGAGCGACAGAGCGCGGATTCTCCATCGGAACGAGATGACCTGCACCCGGAACAACGACCACCTCAACATCGCGGAAGCGTGCAGCCAGCGCATCGAGATACGGTCTCGGATGGGTGTTGGACGTCTCCCCTGCAACGAGCGTCACCGGAGTCTCGATCGTCTCGATGAGGTCCCACGTATCGTGGTTCAGCCCCTCTGCATAGAAATCTGCCTCGACTTCGGGAGTGCACTTGAGCTCCCAGCCATTCTCGGTCGAACGGAACGCGTGGTCGATGTAGGCGTCGAGCGCCTCTCTCTTCCACGACCCAAACGGACCCGATGCGAAGCGTTCGAACGCCGCGTTTCTCGACGAGAACACGCGACGCCGCCTCCGCGTACCCTCCGACATGGGGCCATCCATCCGTTGGAAGGGAGGGGGGAAGATGATCGGCTCCACGAGGACAAGGTGCTTGAACATCCCGGGACGGAATGCTTCGGCCCTGGCGATCACACCCCCTCCGGAGGAATGCCCGACGCCGATCAATGCGTCGCGGTCCGCGACGACACCGATCACGTCGCGACTGAGGAGGTCCCAGTCGTTCGGGAGCCTCCCTGGGTCGCTATCTCCGTGACCTCGCTGGTCGATCGAGATCCACGAGAAGCCTCCCGAGGTGATCCGATCGATCACGGGACACCACACCTCTTTGCAGAATCCCGTTGCGTGGACAAACAGGACCGCGGGGTCGCCATGACCACCAGACGCCGTTGCGAGCCGTATCCCGTCGGCACCCTCAGCCGGTGACAGGGCCTACCCCCTCGGTGTCATCCAGACGCCATGTGAGGTCGTTCTGGACATCGACGACACCATCGAGGCGGCGAGCAAGTTCCTCGATGAGTCTGGCTTCCGTCCTCGTTCCGATGCTCCCGACGAAGGTCACGGTGCCGTTGGCAACTACGACATCAACGGTTGCGGGATCGACGAACAGCACTCTTCGTATCAGGTCCTCCCTGATCTCGTCTTCGATCAGGTCGTCAGGTCGCGTGAACGCGGCAACGATGTCGAACCGTGACAGCACGCCGACCATCTTCGCGTCCTCAACTACAACCACACGCTTGACGTCGTTGCTCTGCATGTATCGCGCGGCTTCGAGCACTTCGAGATCTGCGGGGACGCT
>JAUVQC010000099.1 GCA_030598305.1 Actinomycetes bacterium | reverse complement strand
CGCCAAGGATGATGAAGTTCACGAGGTGCTCACCGTGCTGTGTCAGCGCCTGATAGGTCGCTGGAGCGAGAAGAACCGAGGCAACGATCAGTTCGCCAGTCGCCATCGTGAGGCCTCCGAGATCCGTCGCGACTGGTTTGCCCGCAAGCATCACTCCCGTGAGGAGGGCAGCAGAGAGGACGGCCATGGCGAGACCGAAGACATCAACGCCTTCCGCCTGCCACGGTTGGACAACAAGCAGTGTGCCCGCCATCGCTGTTGCGAGAGCGACCCAGAGCTTCGTGTCAACCCGTTCGCCGAGAAGCGGACCCGCAAGTATCGACGCCGCGATCGGTCCGAGGTAGAGCACGGCGAGAGCAACAGCCACAGTGGTCAGCTTGATCGACTCGAAGAATGTAATCCAGTGCAGCGCGAGGAGTACGCCCGAAAGCACAAGTCGCCACCGTCTCACCCTCGGAATCGTCAACCTGCCGAGGGCAGCAGCGACGCCGACCAGCGCGATGGCACCGAATGTGACCCTGACACCGACGAGTTGGATCGAGGGAACATCGTTGCGCACGAAGAGCGGTATTGCTCCCCACGCAACGGCGAGGACAGCAAGGGCTCCAACCGCAAGGATCCGAGGACGTTCAACGGACTTCATCCAGCGAGGCTAGCTACGACACAAGACCGTCACGGGCGTTGGCTACATGGGTGGATCGGCGCGACCCATGTCGGCAAAGAGGGTGAATTCGGGGAGGAAGGTCATATCGACCTTGCCGACACTGCCCTGGCGGTGCTTTGCGATCACGACCTCAGCGATGCCCTTCGACTCCACCTTCTCGGGGTAGTAGTACTCGTCGCGGTAGATGAACATCACGACGTCGGCATCCTGCTCCACGGCGCCCGATTCACGTAGGTCTCCGAGGCGTGGACGCTTGTCCTCACGTGATTCGACTGCCCGATTGAGCTGGGACGCCGCGATGATCGGCACGTGGAGTTCCCTGGCGAGGCTCTTGAGGGATCGTGAGATCATCGCGATCTCTTGTTGGCGGTTCTCCTGGCCGGATCCACTCATCAGCTGGAGGTAGTCAACGACGATGAGATCGAGCCCAGGGCGCCTGCGAAGACGCCTGCTCTTTGCACGAATCTCGGTCACGGTGAGTCCTGGTGAATCGTCGACGAAGATGTTCTGTTTGTAGAGCGCTCCCGCCGCGTTGGAGAGCTTGGTGAAGTCGGCCTCGGTGAGCCGGCCCGTGCGGAGCTTCTGCGAGTCGATACGACCGTTTGCGCACAACAAGCGGGTAACGATCTCTTCGCGGCTCATCTCAAGGCTGAAGATCGCGACGGTATGGCCGCTAAGTGCGACGTTCTGGGCGAGGTTCAGCATCAGTGCGGACTTGCCCATGCCGGGACGTCCGGCGAGGATCAGCAGGTTCGCCGGATGCAGCCCTGCGAGCTTCATGTCGAGGTCGCGATAGCCGGTTGGGATACCGGTTACCTCGGCGCCGCTGCGCTGGAGCTCTTCGGCCTTCTCGATCGCTGGACCGAGGAGGTCATCGATGTTCTGGAGACCATCACCCACCCGTCGCTCGGCAACTGCGAACACGGCCTGTTCGGCCTGGTCGACGACCTCGGCTATCGGCTCCGTTGTTTGAGCAGCGATGATGCCGATGTCGCCACCCACTCGCATCAGCCGTCGACGCAGTGCATGCTCCTCAACAATGCCGGCGTAGTACTCGGCGTTGGACGTCGAGGGAACCGAATCGATGAGGCGCGTGAGCACTTCGATACCACCCATACGGTCGAGTGATCCGTCTCGCCGTAGACCCTCTGACACGGTGACCGCGTCGATGGGTTCATTCGCATCGAAGAGCTGTTTGACGACTTCGAAGATCCGTTGATGGGCCGGCTTGTAGAAGTCCTCAACATGGAGCTTCTCGAGAGCCACGTTGGCGGCGTCACTCGACAGGAGAACTGATCCGAGCACCGACTCCTCAGCATCGATGCTGTGCGGTGGCACCCGGGGTGAGCGGGCGGTCTGGGTGTCGATAACCGCTGTCACCGGTCCTCCTCGGTAGTCCTTGGTACGTGTCGCCAACGTGGCACTCGACATCATCGCGATCGGGTGTGACACGTTTCGCCACTCTCGCGATGGCTCTGGCACCAGCAGGGCGAGCATACGGTTGATGCCACATTGGGCAGACCTCCAGAGCCTCCCGAGTTTTCGCGCTCAAGCCCGTTAATCGCGAGAACAGATTCCGGATGTCAGGAAGGGAAGTGCCGACGCGGGGAGGGCGCACGATTATGTGCGCCCTCCCTGGCTGCTGACGACTGTCAGGCTGGGATTACGTCCAACGTCACGGACACTTCAACATCAGTATGAGGCTTCAGCGCGACCTCGTGGAGGCCAATCTCCTTGATCGGTTCGTCGATCTGGATGATCTTCTTGTCGATCTCGATACCGGTGAACTTGATGATCGCCGCCGCTATATCGGCAGCGCCGATGGAGCCAAAAAGATTCCCGGCATCGCCGGCGCGCGCCGCAACCACAACGCGGGTTCCGGCGAGGGAATCGCCGAGAGCCTGTGCGTCCTCGAGTGACTTGCGCGCTGTTTCGATGCGAGAAACCCGCATCGACTCTGCCTGCTTGAGAGCTCCAGCCGACGCCTTGACCGCGAATTTCTTCGGGACCAGGTAGTTGCGGGCGTATCCGTCTGATACCTCGACCACATCGCCCTTGTCGCCAAGGGTCTCGACGGGCTTGATGAGGATGACCTTCATCGCGATGACCTTGGCCTACGCTCGGAACGCTCTCCACCGGTACGGTGCGAGGTGTAGGGCAGAAGCGCCATCTCGCGGGCGTTCTTGATCGCCTGAGCAACCTCACGCTGACGCCTCGGGGTCAACCCCGTGACGCGTCGCGAACGGATCTTCCCGCGATCGGACATGAACTTGCGGAGGAGGGCGACGTCCTTGTAGTCGACCGTGTCCTCGTCTCCGAACTTGTGTACAGGCCGCTTCTTCTTTGCCGTGAGTTCAGGGCGACGACGTTTCCTGGGTGTTCTTGGACTAGCCATTGATGTTCTCCTTGAAATTCGTTAGAACGGTGCTTCGTCTGGTCCGAAGTCCGTGCGAGCAACGGGTGCGGCTGGCGTGGTGTTGCCACCGCCGTAATTGCCGCCTCCACCTTCTGAACGGGGCGTCCGGGTCACGGCTGCCGTTGCCCAGCGAAGGGACGGACCGATGTCCTGGATGTCGAGTTCGACGACGTTGCGCTTCTCGCCCTCCTTGGTTTCCCACGTGCGTTGTTTGAGGCGTCCCGAGATGATCACGCGTGATCCCTTGGCGAGGGATTCAGCGACATTCTCTGCGACGTCACGCCAGCAGGTGCCACGGAAGAAACTTGTCTCTTCCTGCCACTCGCCGTTGCGGTCCTGGTAGCGACGGCTGTCGGCGACGCTGATGTTCGCCATGGCCACGCCACTTGCCGTGAAGCGGAGCTCTGGGTCTTGGGTGAGGTTTCCGATGACGGTCACGTTGTTACTCATGTGGTTCTCTCTTCTCTCGACCGATTCGTGGCTGTGTGATCCACAGTGTGAACGGTCTGTGTGACACGAATCAACCTATTCGTGCCTTTCTAAGCGGCTCTTACGATCTTGTGGCGAACCACAGAGTCGAGCAGGGCCAGTGAACGGTGGAGGGTGTCCTGCAACTCCACGTCACCATCGAATTTGATGACGGAGTAGTACCCCTCGTTCATGTGGTTGATCTCGTAGGCGAAGCGACGCTTGCCCCAGAAATCGGAATCCTTGACGGTTCCTTCGCGATCGGTGATGGCCTTCTCGATCTCGGCCACAGCGTCACGAACATCTGGCTCTGCCATGTCGTAACGGTGAATCACCAGTAGCTCATATGAGCGCATTGACTATTCCTCCTTCGGACATCCGCTGTGCGGATGGCTCCCACGATTGGTGGGAGCAGGATGGTTCTCCTGCTACGTTCGAGCTGAGCGGGCAGGGCGACACCATCGGGGTGTCGACTCGATCGGAAGTGTAGCCACTACCTCAGACACACGGCACACGACTTACCAGATCTTCACCTGATCAACTCTGGCGTCCGATCTGGCCATATACGGCGCGTTTGGACGCCAGAGTCCTCGTGGGTGACTTCGGCGTCATCGAATTCGATCGGAGAGAGGCGTCGACGATTGACGGTAAGGTCGAAGATGTCCGGACGGTTGTAGTGCCCGGCAGCGTCGAGACACCAGCGGTTTCGTCTGACGGCCGATGTGTCGATCTCGCCGTAGAGAAAGCCGTACTCGTTGCGCAATGGTCCCTCAACGATCTCACCCCGAGGATTCACAATCAGGGAGTCACCCTCGTTGATCCATTCGGCATCGGGATTTCGCTTCCTGTACTCACCGTACAGATCCTCGTAGCCAGGCATGTCCGTGGGCACATCGTCGAGCCGAAGCGCAACACCTGAGCACACGACCCAACAGTTCCCTTCCTTGGCGATGTGCTGCATCGTCGCAACCGAGACGTCGCCACTGTCGAATGTCGACACTATGTAGATCTCAACGCCTTGTGCGTAGAGCGAGAATCGAGCGAGAGGCATCAGGTTCTCCCAGCAGATCAAGCCGCCGATACGCCCGAATTCCGTTTCGATCACACGGAGACCTGCTGCGTCGCCAGGCGCCCACACGTTGCGCTCGACCATCGTCGGCACGAGCTTGCGGTGCACGTTCGCGATGGACCCATCGGGGAGGATCGTGACAAGCGAGTTGTACAGACTTGTCTTCGAGTCAGGGCTGCGCTCATTCATACCAACGACAACCGTGACTCCCCTCGCGGCAGCCTTGTCCTGGAGCGGTCTGAGATCGCCACGTTCGATATCAATCGAGTTGTCAAGTAGCAGTTCGCTGATATCGCTACGTGCCTCCCAGTCGTAGATCGGATGCGCAAGCCATGCCCAATCTGGATACCCAGGGATGAACGCTTCAGGAAACACAACGAGCTGCGCCCCGTTGTCAGCTGCTTCATCGAGGTACTCAAGCGCCAGTTCGATCGTGCCATCACGATCGAACAGCGCTGGGGGCTTCTGTACTATCGCCACTTTGGTTGTCACACGCATGCTCCTTGCTGGGTCGGTTCGAAGGGGAGTACCAGCCACACCAGCTGGTACTCCCCTTCGTTTCTCACTACTCGTCAGCCGTCGCCACGGAACGCAGCTGCCTGGAGGTCAGCGGCGTCCAGATCGCCATCAGCGGCGAAACTGTGAAGCTGATCACTGACATATCCGGGGCGTGCCGCTCCGTGCGTGTGCATGACCAGGTGGACCTCAGCACCACGGGCATTCTCGAGCGACTGGCCAGTGTCGAATGACGGGTGGGGGGCCGTGAGTTCGCCCACACCGAGATGTCCGGCCCAATTCGCAGTGCCGTCGCGACCAACGATCGATCCTGCTGCCCACATGACCTTTCCTCCGACCCCCTCTGTGGCCAGATCAGATCCACTGCATCGTGGCCCTTCTATGGCAGCGGCATTGCCGCACTTGCTCGGATCATTGAATATCACGTACCAAACAGTGACGACGTCGCCGGGCGTGAGAGAGTCCGTCCGCATCCGGAACGAAATCCCGTTGTCGGTGCGTACGAGGCGCGCCGAACCGTCCATCGG
>JAUVQC010000093.1 GCA_030598305.1 Actinomycetes bacterium | reverse complement strand
TGGCTCGCGAGAGCTTCCGTGCGATCGGCAGTCCGAGGCCGACGCCCTGTTGAAGCCGTGCGTCGCCCGTGGAGAGCTGTTCGAAGTGTTTGAAGATCCGGTCTCTGTCCTCCTCGGGGATGCCAGAACCATTATCCGATACTCCCACCCTGTAGAGACCGGATGCCAACAGGTCCCCATCGATCAGTACCTCATCGCCGCCGTACTTAAGGGCGTTCTCGAGCAGGTTCCTCAGGATCTGCCTGAGCCGCGTCCGGTCTGTGTTGACGACGACATTCGGAGGAATCGCTACGGAGTAGGCGTCCGTGTCGAGGATCATGGAGGCAACCGTGTGTGCCTCTGCAGCGAGGTCGAACTCTTCAGGGTTGAGACGGAGCTGTCCAGCCTCGAGTCTCGGAATCACGAGGATGTCCTCGACAAGGTTGGAGAGGTGGTCGTTCTCATGGCGCATGATTTCGAGGAACTCATCCACCTCGTCAGGTGGAAGCGCCATCCACGTTTCAGCGAGTGTGTCTGTGAATCCGGAGATACCGGTCAGAGGAGTACGAAGTTCGTGGCTCACCATCGAGACGAACTCGTTCTTGAGCTGGACCGCCCTGCGCTCCTGGGCGAGGGCCTCAGCCTGCTGGTCCTGGGACCGCAGCACGGCTCGGATCGCGCCGAGCATCACCACAGAGGTCGTCACGATGTAGGTAGCTGCAGCCACGCGATCTACGAGCACCTCGGCCCCTGACCCTTCAATGATGCCCACGATCGGTACGTCCGTGTAGGTGAAGAGGACAGCAGAAGCCATCGACCAGGCTATTACGTACGCAACGAGTCCGGCGGATTGGCGAATCGTGAGGATCAGGCTCGTCGAGACGAGTACCCAGACGATGGAGAGGCCATGGATGCCCGCGGCTGGCCCCCGCAGCATGAGCGCGATTCCGATCGCGGTCGTGCCCATGATCTCAGCGGGGAGAGCGGAGTTGCCATGGTCCCTGCGGTAGAGGGCGTCGATAAGGACAGCAGACGCGGGCAGGATTGTGAACAGGCCGGCGGTCGTTCCGACAAGATGACTCCACACGAGGACGCCCACGATGAACAGCAACGCTCCCGCTGCCCGGATGGTGTTGTACGGGCGGCGGACGTCCGAATAGGGAATGGGTGCCCTGGAGGGCAGTTTGACCATCGTGACTCCTTGGGGTGGTTATCGGTCGGAGGCACGCCGTGGTTGAGGATGCAGTCGGTCAGCGGGAGCGTTGGGCGTAGAGTTCCTCGACGGCTGAGTCCGGCACCCGAAGGTCACCCGTTCCCACGCCGATCCGATAGCTGCGCTTTGTTGATCCGTGGTAGTCAGAGCCTCCGGTTGCGGCGATACCGAGGCCGTGAGCGAGATCAGCAATGTGTGTCCGAAGCTCGCTGTTATGCATCGGGTGGTGCGCCTCGATGCCCCCGAGACCGACGTCTGTGAGTTCGCGGAAGATAGTTTCGTATCCATCACGTGACAGGCGCATCGTCACTGGATGCGCGATCACTGGTACGGCATCGGAATCGCGAGCAAGTTGGATCGCATCCGTCGCGGTCAGCCTTTCTCGCTCGGAATAGGCCTCCCCGCCGTCGCGGAGCAGCTCGGTGAAGGCCTGGTCGCGAGAATCGATATACCCCTTCTCGATGAGAGCGTCGGCGATGTGGGGTCGGCCAACGGAAGGACCGGCCGCTTGTCGCTGAACGTCATCGAACGTGATTTCAAATCCGAGCCCATTGAGGTTGTCGATGATCCGAAGGTTCCGAGCGGTTCGACCGTCCCTGAGTCTGCCGAGTCGTGACTGCAGGTGTCCGCCACCGGGTTCGAGGAAGTACACGAGCATGTGGATCTTCGTGTCATCATGGTCGACGGAGAGTTCGACTCCAGGAATGAAACCGATGCCAATTCTTTCGGCGGCTATCCGGGCGCGCTCTACGCCATCGAGTGTGTCGTGATCCATGAGCGCAACGTGCGTCAGGTTCGCATCGGCAGCGAGTTTCATCACGCGCTCGGGGGTGTCCTCGCCATCAGAACTGTTCGAATGGACGTGGAGGTCAACGGCCAATGATCAGCCGCTGAGCAACTTGAGCGCGATGATCGCTGCACCGAAGATGAGGGCGTACGTTGCGTATCGCCTGACGATCGCCATCCGTTTCGTTCGTGAGTCGGCCTTGTCTTCCTCGGCACGCTTCACGTCACGGTTCGCTCGCTGTCGTTCTCGTTTTTCAGAGGCCATGGGTGCAGTTTACCGCTCGACGGTTACCGACTCGATGTACACGGACTCGAGGGGTGTCGATGGGTTGGGGTCGGCACTGTTCGCCCCCCTGCCGAGGGGAACCTGTGCGATGAGATCGAGGGTGTCGAGTCCTGAGGTGACAAGACCTACGACCGTGTACTGCGGTCCGAGCCAGTCGACGGTGTCGAACATGATGAAGAACTGACTTCCCGTGGTGCCCGTGCCAGCGTTTGCCATGGCAACGATGCCGCGGGTGTACGGGGCCGAGGCGGTTGGGTATTCGTCAGGGAGTGTGTAACCGGGACCACCGCGTCCGGTCGCGGTTGGGTCTCCTGCTTGCATCATGAATCCTGGGATGACGCGGTGCGAGACCGTTCCGTCGAGGTAGCCGCTCTCGGCAAGAAAAACGAAGGAGTTCGCGGTCTCGGGGGCAACACTCGGGTCGATCTCGATGACGATCGGGCCACAGGATGTGTGCAGCGTCAAGATGATCGGGCCATCGAGTTCGGCATTGCCGGGTCCCTCGAATTGCATCTGGGTTGCGGGCTCTGGTTGGCTCGCTCCACACGCCGTCGGCTGATGGAGATACCCGGCGTAGTCCGCGGGTACCGAACCGAGCGCGACGGTTGTCACGGTTGTTGACGGGTCTTGTGGTGGATCTGAGTAGTTCTCCTTACTGCACCCAGCCGCAAGGATCGCGATGACTGCGGTGACAATGAGGAATCGGTTGATCTGCATGCCGGGACGCTAACACCGGCTCCCGTATTCCGACTTCTGAGTGCGAGGCATCCGTCATCTGCGATCTGTCTTACAATCGAGCGATGGCACTGGTGGTTCACAAATACGGCGGCACCTCGGTGGCGAATGCCGGAAAGATTCGAAGCGTTGCCCGCCGCATCGTTGACTCGTACAACGAAGGCAACGGCGTTGTCGCTGTTGTGAGCGCGATGGGTAGGCGCACCGACGAACTCCTTTCGCTTGCAGCGGAGGTGTCGGACCGGTCCCATCCACGCGAGATGGACATGCTCCTCACGGCAGGGGAGCGTGTGACGATGGCCCTGGTGGCCATGGCGATCGAGGATCTTGGTGTCGATGCGACGAGTTTCACCGGGTCCCAGGCAGGGATTCTGACGACAGGCCGTCACGGGCAGGCAGAGATTCTCGAGATTCGGGCCGACCGTGTACGTGATGGTCTTGAAGAGGGCAAGGTCGTCATCGTTGCGGGATTCCAGGGCGTCGATCCGGCCTCGAAGGACGTCACGACGCTTGGTCGGGGCGGCTCGGACGCGACAGCCGTCGCACTTGCAGCGGCGCTCGATGCC
This sequence comes from Actinomycetes bacterium, assembly GCA_030598305.1. The sequence continues at coordinate 2,316 of JAUVQC010000093.1, read as the reverse complement.
GACCGGTGTGAGATCTACACGGACGTCGACGGTGTGTTTACCGCTGATCCGAGGGTGGTTCCCAACGTCACCAAACTGGACGAAGTCTCGTTCGAGGAGATGCTCGAACTTGCGTCTGCCGGAGCAGGGGTGCTCATGCCCCGGTCGGTTGAGTTCGGAAGACGCTTCAATATCCCGATCCACGTTCGATCGTCGTTCCACGACGCCGAGGGGACCTGGGTCAAGGAGGAAACGATGGAACAAGCAGTTGTGCGAGGTATCGCCCACGACGAGTCCGAGGCGAAACTCACCGTGTATCAGGTTCCTGACACACCCGGTGTGGCTGCCGCGGTCTTCGAGCCACTCGCGGATGCCGGTGTCAACATCGACATGATCGTGCAGAACGTGTCACATGATGGATTGACCGATATCAGCTTCACCGTGCCACTCACCATGCTCGACGTCGCCGAGAGGGAAGCCAAGAAGGTGGCAGACACCGTGAACGCCGGCGGAGTGACAGTCGACCGTGGAATTGCCAAAGTGACGGTGGTCGGCATCGGGATGAAGACGGAGTCGGGAATCGCTGCGCGCATGTTCCGGATCCTGTCCGACCACAGCATCAATATCCAGATGATCTCGACGTCACCCATCCGGATTTCATGTGTCGTATCCGGCGAAGATATACACAAGGCCGTACGGGCGCTCCATGAGGGTCTCGGGCTCGAGGATGCCGAGATCTGATGGACACATATTCCAAGCCACGCGTAGCAATCGTTGGAGCAACAGGTGCCGTGGGAACGACGATGTTGTCGATCCTGGAGCAACGTCGGTTCCCTGTGACAGACCTCCGGCTGATGGCATCGTCTCGTTCGGCGGGGAAGTTCGTGGATACGCCGTGGGGAAGTGTCGAAATCGAGGACCTCGCGACTGCAGACCCATCGGATATCGATATCGCGCTTTTCTCAGCAGGTGGCGCACGATCCCTTGAGTTCGCCCCGCACTTTGCTTCGGCTGGGGCAACGGTTGTCGACAACTCGTCTGCGTTTCGGATGGACGAAACGGTTCCACTTGTCGTGGCCCAGGTGAACGATGACGCGATCCTGTCCAATGAGGGCATCGTCGCGAATCCGAACTGCACGACGATGGTTGCGATGATGGCCGCTGGCCCGCTGCACAGGGCCGCTGGCCTCAGGACCTTGATCGCCTCCTCCTACCAGGCCGTTTCAGGATCGGGACAGGCGGGTATTTCCCAGCTCGGCGCAGAGATCGAGTTCTTCGAGAACGACGAGGATGCCCTCATCTCAGGTGGTTGGGAGGAACCCGAGGGGGACCTCTACGCGAGACCGATCGCGTACAACGTTCTCCCCCTGGCTGGCTCAATGGCAGACGCCGGGTACACCGATGAGGAGTGGAAGCTCGTCAACGAGACACGCAAGATTCTCGGTAGGGACGACATCAAGATCGAGCCGACCTGTGTTCGGGTACCGGTGATGGTGGGACACGGGATTGCAGCGAACATGTGGTTCGACCGGCGGGTCGATCTCGATGAGGCAGTTGCCGTGCTCGGGGATGCGCCAGGAATGCAGCTCTGGGATGACACGAAGGTACCCACCCCACTCGACTCTGCCGGAATCGACGACGTCCTCGTCGGTCGGCTCCGAGAGACGGTTGGTTATCCCGGCGGTATCAGCCTGTTCGTCGTCGGGGACAACCTGCGCAAGGGCGCGGCCCTCAACGCGGTGCAGCTCGCTGAGCTCCTCCTCGCGTAGGTCCGCCTCACCTCGGGATTGACCGCGTCTACTGTTGCGTCCATGGACCAGATCATCATGACCACGGCGGATGGTGTCGCGACCATCCGGTTGAATGACCCCGACTCGATGAACGCGCTGAGCGCCGCGATGGCAAAGGAGCTCGAGCAGATCATTGCCGAGTTGTCCGAGGATGGCTCAACCCGGGCCCTGGTGCTCACCGGAACCGGACGGGGCTTCTGCGCTGGCGGTGACGTCCAGTCGTTCTACGACCACAGGGACGATCCGCACGACATCATGCAGGCAGTGCTCGACGGACTCCATGGCGCGGTCGGGCGACTGATCGACGCACCGTTTCCTACGATCGCCGCCATCAACGGTGTTGTCGCCGGGGCGGGTATGGGACTCGCGCTTGCGACAGACCTCGCAATAGCAGCCGAGTCAGCGATGTTCACCATGGCGTATACGGGTATTGGCGTCTCGCCCGACGGATCGAGCACGTTCTTCCTGCCCCGCCTCGTCGGCACGCGGGTGGCAATGGACATGATTCTCACGAACAAGCGGGTGTCCTCTGAAGAGGCGCTTGCAC
>JAUVQC010000034.1 GCA_030598305.1 Actinomycetes bacterium | reverse complement strand
CTCGGTCAAACCATTCCTCGCCCTCTACATCGGGGGTATGGGTGCAAAGGGCCGCAACTTCTACAACGATCTCGCCTGTCGCTATGGATACGAGGCTGAGGCTGAGAAGATTCAGGACCTCTATTTGAAGGGGAAGAAGATGGAGGCCACGATGGCAGTGCCGGATGCCCTCGTCGACGAATTGGCCCTTATCGGCTCGAAGGAACGAATCGCAGACCGCCTCGACGCGTGGCGTGACTCTGGTGTGACCACCATGATCCTCAGCACGACCGATGTCGCGACGATGCGCACGATGGCAGAACTCGTGCTGTAGGCGCAGCGGCGGGGTCAGTCGTCCGTGTTCGGGAGAGGGAGTGTGAGCCGGAACGTCGCACCATCACCATCAACGTAGGTGAGGCTCCCATCCATCAGCTGGGCCAACCTGCGCGAGAGGGCCAGGCCGAGGCCGACCGACGCCTTGACGGTACGCGACGACTCCGCCCGCCCGTATGCCTCGAAGATCCTGTCGCGGTCAGCGTCAGGGATACCCATCCCGGAATCATGCACATCGAGGGATGCCACATCCTCGGTCCGAGTCACTGAAACGGTGATGGGTGATGAACCGTATCGGAAGGCATTCGTAAGCAGGTTCCGGATGATCTGGCGAACGCGCACGGGGTCACCGAACGCAACCGAGTCGGAATCCTCCACAAGGACTTCGATTCCATCGGGAACCGTCAGCTGTGACAGCACCGACTGAGCAAGCAGTGACAGGTCGATCCTGTCGGGGAACACCGGTAGTGACCCATCTTCTGAACGCGCTGCAACCAGTAGGTCCTCGACCAGATCGGCCATCTCTCTCGAGGACTCCGCAACGATCTCCATCAGCTGTGTACGTTCCTCGTGATCGATGTGATCGCCAGCCGTGATGAGTTCCTCAGCGAGCCCAACAACTGCGGTGAGCGGAGTTCGCAGTTCGTGGCTCACGGAAGCGATCAACTGATCCTTGGAGGAGAGAGACTCTTCGAGCCTCGCACGGTTCTGCGCCCGCTCATAGAACGCGCTCAAAATGTCTGCGATCGTCCGACAGAACGTCACATCACGATCTGTCCAGGATTCGGGACCACCGTTGCGGGCGAAGGATACGGTACCGAACCACGCCCCCCCAACGTTGATGGCAACGATCACGCGTTCGGACTCCCCGTTCCGCCAATAGGCGACCTCGTCGCTCTGCATCGCATGTCGGACATCGGGCATGTCGGTGTACGACACGAGATCCGAAACACGGTGGGCAGGCTCGACGCCGGGGGCACACCACACCGCCGATACACGCCCAGCTGGCACGCCTTCGTCTGATGGAACAGTCTCGGCCACACACACCTCATCAACTCGTGCAGCCACTCCAACGGCAGCGAGGGCCGGGGCGAGGTCCGATGACTGTTCACCGAGCAGCGCCCGTGAGGAGCGAGCTATTGCCTCTTCGTACCGCAGGCGCCCATCGAGCTTCCCTATCAGTGATTCGCGCACCCGAGAGCCCTCGGTACGCTCCCAGACCGCGGCGGTGAGGTCGGCCATTGTCCGCAACAAGATCAGGTCGTCGGTCTGCCATGCACGGTCGGGATTGTCATCGGCTGCACCGATCACACCGACCCATACGCCTTCGACAACGATTGGCACGTTGACTTCGACCTGTATGCCAAGATCTCCGCCGCGATCATATGAGGTTCCGCGCGCTTCCTCGACCCGATAGAAGAACGGTGCTCCACCTTCGAGATGTGATCGGGCCTCCGGCATGACAGACCACGGTGTCGAGGCGGATCGATCAAACGAGGGGTGCTCATGCCGATGATCGATCGATCGTTCATCGACGACCGCGCACAGTCCAAGAGACGCATGCTCGACGTTGCGTTCGACGAATACCACAGTCGTACCCATTGCATCCCGAATCGAGTCGAGAGCATTGGCCATCGCTCCAACATCATCCCTCGCGACCAGAGCTCGTGATGCGGCCGCGACGGCGTCGGCGACTTCGACCTTGCGACCGAACGAACGCGCCCGAAGGCGGTTCGCCTTCACGAACTCATTGGCGATGCCAATCGTTGAGATCCCGAATACCGCAACAACGACAACGCCGGCGACAACTGTCCGCTCCAGCGGTTGGTCATGGAGCCCTATCGCATGGGGAGCGAACGACGCGACGAAACCCATGACCACCGCAACGAGGCCGATGACCCAGGCATTCTCGGAATCCCCTAGAACGGCCACCACGAGTACGAAATACGCGACGACGGCTCCGACAGCCGGCCCCGGCACACCGACCACGATCATGGCCGATCCCGTGAAGAGGATGTCCGCGACGATCGTCGGATTCGCATGCGAGCGTTCGTGCTTCAAGGCTACTGAGGCGTCGATGGTCACACCAAGCCCCATCAGTCCAATGAGAAACATCTCGGGCCACGACAGGACCAAAGCGGCAACGAGTCCCAATACTGCAGCAACTAAGCCCGTCAGCCTCCGATAGCGGTGCCATCGTCTCGTGATCGCAGCGCGCTTTGGCTCGGCATTCGCGTTCGTCTGCATATGTGTGCGCGGAAGAGTCGCGGTCACATCGGATCCAATTGGTCGCTCGATTCCATATCGGCATCGCTGCGGTCCGTGTTGAGCGTTCTGTCCCTACAACCAGTTCAGGAAGGCGGTCGACCAGATGGGAACACAGCCATCGGCGGCGCACCGTCCCCTGAGATCCCTGTCGTTGGTGATCACCACGACTCGATCCGGATCCGCTTCGACAAGGCCGGCGATCACGTCGTCTGCCTTCACCCCTCTCGAGAACCGGACGGACACACCCTCGGACGACATGAATCCGGAACGTTCATCGTCGTCCGGCCCATCGAAGACCACAAGAACCTCAGCGTCGGTTCCCCTCGCAAGTCTCCCCGCCCTGTCGATCACCTCGTCACGCGCCGATCTCGTCGAAAAGTTCGAAGCATCGATCTCCCCTCCGATGTTGTACCCGTCGAGGATGAATCTGGCAGGGCCCTGGGCGATGAGCGACTCGAGGGCCTCGCGGGAGTCCGGTGCAATTCCTCGACTGATCGTCATGGGCTCACGTGCCGAGCCGGCGACACCGACGGGGTGGGTATCCCTGAACGACCTGACGCGCCGCTCAACCTTGTCCAGCCAGCGAGCCAATTCCAGAGGATCCGAAGGAGTTTCGTCGGCGCGCCGAGGCGACACTCGAGACATCGGGCCATCACGCTTGCGGACTCGCTCCGCTGACGCGACGAGTCTGCCGTCCATCTCGGCCAGTTCCTCGGTGAGGGTGCAGATTTGTTCGACCATCCCGTCCATCTCCGAGCGATCCGCGCCGATCATGCGGTCGAGTTCACGGATCCGAGCTTGTGCACGAAGGTGACCATCAGCAACCGACGACCTCGCTTCCGCGAGGTCCTTCTCATGTTGGGAGCCCAGAGCAGAGAACCTCCTCTTCGACTCCGCGAGCTGATCGTTCAACGCGGCGATCTGATCACGTGCCGTCGCGAGGTCGACGTCGTGCTCGATGTCCCTGGAGATGTCGACCAGTTCCTCGATCCTCGCCATACCCGCCTCGGGATCACGGAGAAAGGCAAGCATGTCTTCATCGATCGTCTCCCCCTCCTCGTACCGTTTGGTGACATCGCCGCGGAAGGAATCGTTACTGGCAAGCTCCCTGAGCAGCGATCTGGAGAATGGAGGTGGAAGTGTGCGTGCAGAGCTGCGTGCGACCCTCCTGAGGGCAGCAGGGATGTCGTCAACTTCCATATCGGCGAGCACGCTCCGCGCGCAGACGATCACCGGCTGCAACAAGCTCATGGCGTGCTTGTCCATGGTCATGCGCATACTCCGTTGCACAGGCCGGCGCTCATCTTGACATGCGGTTCCATGGTGCCATACTCGCACTCCACACAGACAAACAACGAAACGAACCCACATGGCAAACCACGAAGAACTGGTACTCATTCTTATATAGGCGCATCGAACCCGTGATGCGCCCAACCCTCCGTGCCCGGAGGGTTCTTTTGTACCCGGAGAACACCATGGCAGAGAAACTGAACGGCGCAGCGATCCTCATCCGATCGCTCGAACATGAGAACGTCGAGACGATCTTCGGCGTGCCCGGAGGCGCGATCCTCAAGGCTTACGACGAATTGTATTCCAGCCCGATTCGGCACATCCTCGCACGCCATGAGCAGGGAGGAGGCCATATGGCCTCCGGCTACGCACACGCAACAGGTCGGGTCGGTGTCACATTCGCCACGTCGGGCCCCGGAGCAACGAACCTCATCACACCGCTCGCGGATGCCTACATGGACTCGATACCGATGGTCGCGATCACAGCCCAGGTTGGTTCGCGATCGATCGGCCTCGATGCGTTTCAGGAGACCCACACGTGGGGTATCTCGATGCCGGTGACGAAACACAACTATCTGGTCACCGACATCGACGAGATCCCAACAACCATCCGCGAGGCATTCCACGTCGCTTCGACAGGGAGGCCGGGACCTGTCCTGGTCGACATCACGAAGGATGCACTCGCCGACTCGATGCATTGGCACGGGCCAGCGGACATCGACCTTCCCGGGTACCGACCATCCATCAAGGGACATTCGCGCCAGGTCACGGCTGCGATCAAGGCCATTTCGGATGCAGAGCGGCCGGTGCTGTACGTTGGTGGTGGCATCATCCGCGCAGGCGCAAGCAAGGAGCTCAGGACCTTCGCCGAGCAACAGGATCTCCATGTCGTTACGACGTTGATGGCGAGGGGAGCAATCCCTGATTCGCATCCACTCACGCTCGGCATGAGCGGTATGCACGGTAACTACACGGCAACGACGGCCATCCAACAATCCGATCTTCTCATCACGATCGGTGCGAGATTCGATGACCGTGTCACCGGTGACCCCGACTTCTTCGCTCCACACGCCAAGGTCATCCATGTAGACGTCGATCCCGCCGAGATCAGCAAGATCAGGAAAGCGGACATTCCGATTGTCGGAGATGCAAAGGCAGTGCTCGGACAGCTCATTGAGGAAGCGACCACACTCGGCATCCCCGACGAGACGCCCGCAAGAGCAGAGTGGAACGCGACACTCGAGGGCTGGCTGCGTGACTTCCCGCTCGCCTACGAACAGGATCCTGAAGGCCTCATTCAGCAGCAGTACGTCATCGACGAGATCTCCAAACGCACGGATGACTCGACGATCGCTGTTTCTGGAGTCGGCCAACACCAGATGTGGGCGTCGCAGTTCTGGGCATTCGAGCAACCGAACACGTGGATCAACTCCGGCGGACTCGGCACGATGGGATACGCCGTGCCTGCGGCGATCGGTGCCCAAGCCGGCATGCCGGACACGACGGTCATCGCCATCGACGGCGACGGTTGCTTCCAGATGACGTTCCAGGAGTTGATCACCGCTGCTGAGGAGAATATCCCGGTCAAGATCGCCGTATTGAACAACGCGAATCTCGGGATGGTCCGTCAGTGGCAGAAGCTCTTCTATGAGGACCGCTTCTCAGCCACAGAGTTGTCCTACACAAATCCGAATATTCCGATGCTCGCCGAAGCGATGGGTTGCGCTGGCTTCAGGGCAGAGACGCCACAAGACGTGATCCCAACAATCGAGAAGGGGCTTGCCGTGACGGACCGCCCGGTTGTGATGGAGTTTGTTTGCGACCCAGACGCAATGGTATTCCCGATGGTCGTTGCCGGCGGGTCCAACGACGAAGTCCTGATGGGACCGGAGGACCTGGAATGAGCCAGCATCTGATCACGGTAACTGTTGAGAACAAGCCGGGAGTGCTCGCACGCATCGCGTCGATGTTCGCCCGCAGAGACTTCAACATCCACTCCCTCGCCGTCGGCCCGACGGAGGATCCGAAGCGATCAAAGGTCACCATGGTCGTCGATGGCCCCGAGATGGAACAGATCGTCAAGCAGCTCTACAAACTGATCCACACGATCAAAGTCACCGAGCATGCTCCAGGCGAGGCCGTAGAACGCGAGATCATGTTGGTACGGATCAACGCGGACCCGAAGCGACGAAGTGAAATCCTCGATGCAGCGAACATCTTCGAAGCCACAGCCGTCGATGTCGGCGCGAACACGATCGCGTTCGAAGTGGTCGGCGAACCTTCACGGTTGTCAGACTTCCTCGAGTTCATGAGGACGTATGGCATCGTCAGCCTCGTCAAGTCTGGGCGTATAGCCCTGGCGAAGGACGCCAAATCACAGACACGAAAACAGAACCAGAAGGCGTAGGAACCAACGACATGACAACGATGTACTACGAAGCCGACGCAGATCCTGGATTGATCACGCGCCGCAAGGTGGCCGTGATGGGCTTCGGCAGCCAGGGCCACGCCCATGCGCTCAACCTCAAGGAGTCAGGTGTTGATGTCATCGTCGGTCTCCGTGACGGCTCGCCTCGGACCCGGGCCGCTTCCGATGCTGGCCTCAAGGTCGTCGACCCGGAAACCGCGGCGGAGTGGGCAGATCTCATCATGGTGCTCGTCCCAGACCAGGTGCAGAAGAGCTTCTACGAGGATGTGATCGCGCCACGGCTCTCCCCCGGCGACGCCCTCTTCTTCGCACACGGGTTCTCAATCCACTTCGGTTTCATCACGCCACCGGACTACGTCGATGTTGCAATGGTTGCGCCGAAGGGTCCGGGTCATCTCGTCAGACGGCAGTATGTCGAAGGTTCCGGCGTTCCAACCCTTGTCGCGGTGCACCATGATTCTTCGGGCGATGCCCTGGCCCTTGCACTTTCATACGCCCACGGCATCGGGGGCACGCGGGCCGGTGTCATCGAGACCACGTTCAAGGACGAAACGGAGACCGACCTGTTCGGCGAGCAGGTGATCCTCTGTGGAGGAGTCGATTCCCTCATCCAGGCTTCCTTCGAAACGCTCACCGAGGCCGGCTACAAACCTGAGATGGCCTACTTCGAGGTGCTCCACGAGCTCAAATTGATCGTCGACCTCCTCTGGGAGGGTGGGATCGAGTGGATGCGTCACTCGGTGTCCGACACGGCCGAGTACGGGGACGTGACCCGAGGACCGAGAATCGTCACCGCCGAAACCAAGGCCGAGATGGGAAAGATCCTCGCGGAGATCCAATCGGGCGAGTTCGCCAGGGAGTGGATGGCAGAGTACGAATCCGGATCCGTGAACCTCAACGCTGCGCGTGCCGCCATTGCGCATCATCCAGTCGAGAAGACAGGCAGGGAGCTGCGCGACATGATGACCTTCATGGTCGCAAAGACCCCCGAAGATGACGTATGAACGATCAACTCATCATCTTCGATACGACTCTGCGCGACGGCGAACAGGCCCCGGGGATAGCCCTCTCGCCTGACGACAAGGTCGCCATTGCAAAGCAGCTCGCCAAGCTGCGGGTCGATGTGATCGAGGCAGGGTTCGCGGCTTCCAGCCCCGGTGACTTCCTTGCCGTATCACGGATCGCAGCAGAGGTCCGGGGTCCCACCATCGCCTCACTTGCACGCACGCACGCCGATGACATCGACAGGGCCGCCGACGCCCTCAAGGCTGCTGACAACAAGCGAATCCATGTCTTCATGTCCACATCGCCCATCCATATGGAACAGATGCTCCGCATGTCTCCCACAGAAGTGCTTCGCTCCGTCAAGGAGGGCGTGACAAGGGCCAAGCTCTACGTCGACGATATTGAGTTCTCACCACAGGATGCAACACGGTCGGACCCCGATTTCATCGTCGAGGTCTGTCGGACGGCCGTGGCGGCTGGCGCAACGACCATCAACATCCCCGACACAGTCGGATACGCCATGCCTGAAGACTTTGTCGAGCTGCTCACGAGGGTGTTCGACGATGTCCGCGACGGCAATGAGGACATCATCATCTCGACGCACTGTCACAACGATCTCGGCATGGCGGTCGCCAACTCACTCTCCGCAATCCACGCAGGCGCACGCCAGATAGAAGGCGCCATCAACGGAATCGGTGAGCGGGCGGGAAACACATCCACAGAAGAGATCATCATGGCGATCAGCACGCGAGCTGACTACTTCGAGGTCGAGATCGGGGCCGACACGACTGAGATCTTCGAAACATCGCGTCTCGTGTCGAGCCTCACGGGATACCCGATCCAATACAACAAGGCGGTGGTGGGGAAGAACGCGTTCGCCCACGAGTCAGGGATCCATCAACACGGTGTGCTGCGAAACCGAGAGACGTACGAGATCATGGATCCAAGGGCCATCGGAGCCGAATCGACGCTTGTCCTCGGCAAGCATTCGGGCCGGGCTGCGTTCCAGGACGCGCTGACAAAGATGGGGATCACGCTCGAAGACGTTGATTTCCAGCACTCCTTCGATCGCTTCAAAGAGCTCGCCGATCGCAAGGGTGAGATCTCCGAGGAGGGCATCAGAGCCATCGTGGCCCAGGAGACCGGAGCAGACCTCGAGGAGATGCGCTTCGAGGCGATCCACGTCTCAGGTGGCTCCAAAGAAATTCCCGTCGCGACAGTGACCCTGTCGCGAAACGGCGACACGGTAGAGAAGACCGCTCAAGGCGATGGCATGGTGAATGCGACCTTCGTCGCGATGCAGGACGCATACGGGATCCCGGCCCGGTTGCTGGACTACAGGGTCTCACCTATCACGGCCGGAGCGGATGCCATGGCTGAAGTGAGCGTGATCATCAAGGTCGGCTCCTCAACGTTCTCGGGTAGAGGAGTCTCAACGGATGTCGTCGAGGGGTCGGCACGCGCCATTGTGGCCGCCATGAACAAAGCTGCCTTTGACAGAGGCGTCACCGAGAGCCCGGGAGACAGCGAAGCGTGAACGCCCACTTCGCGCTCCTACCCGGCGATGGGATCGGGCCAGAAATTGTTGCGGAGGCTCGGGTGGTGCTCGAAGCCATCGCGGAGCGCTTCGGTCATGACTTCACGTTCGGTGAACACCTCATGGGTGGCTGCGCCATCGATGAAACCGGCGACCCGCTGCCGGCGGCAACGCTCGAGGCAACCAGAGCTTCAGACGCTGTGATCCTCGGCGCCGTCGGAGGTCCCGCGTGGAGCGATCCTGCGGCGAAAACACGTCCTGAGGCAGGGCTCCTTGCCCTCCGAAAGGAACTCGGGCTGTATGCCAATCTGCGTCCGGTCAAGACGTTCGACGCGTTGGTCGATGCTTCGCCACTGAGAAGGGAAATCGTCGAGGGAACCGACATCCTGTTCCTGAGAGAGCTCACCGGCGGTATCTACTTCGGTGGCTCGACGGTCTCCGACGATGGCAGTGAGGTCACCGATCACATGCGCTACACGGTCCACGAAATCGAGCGGATCGTCCGCATGGCGGGTCATGCGGCGCGGGAGCGGTCTGGCAAGCTCACCTCCGTCGACAAGGCCAACGTGCTCGAAGTCTCGCGCCTCTGGCGACGGACAACCGAGCGCGTCATGACCGATGAGTTTCCAGATGTCGAGCTTGAATCCATCCTTGTCGACGCGATGGCCATGCACCTGCTGTCACGTCCCACGGAGTTCGATGTTGTCGTGACCGGCAATCTCTTCGGTGACATCCTGACCGACGAGGCGT
>JAUVQC010000149.1 GCA_030598305.1 Actinomycetes bacterium | reverse complement strand
TGTGACCTTAGCCAGGGCCTTCTCGTCCAGGCACGGGCCAGTGGAGGAGTTGTACGCGCCCGGCTGCCAGATCTGAAGTGGCTTCGAGAGGACGCCCTCGATACGGCGTTCTCCGTGTATCTCCTCGATCTGATCGAAGACCACCAGCAGTTCTTTGCCGAGGTTGCTCACGGCGTGAAGGCGGGCGGATCGTTGGTGATCGTCATCAACCACCCCGCGTACACGGCGCCAGGCTCCGCCCCGTTGATGGACCTCGAAGGAGAGATCCTGTGGAGATGGGGCTCATACTTTTCGCGTGGCTCATCGACGGAATCAGCGGGTACGGGTGAGGTTCGGTTCTTCCATCGCGCTATGGCTGACCTGTTGAACGCAGCGGCGGCAGCCGGGTGGAAGCTGGAACGGATGATCGAACGGGGCCTGAGTACAGAAACGATCGCCCGGATCCCCGGGTACGAGGGTCAGGAAGGCATTCCACGCCTGCTGGGGGTTCTCTGGAGATTGCAGGGCTGAGGTGGACACCGGTATACCCTTCTCCCATGTTGTTGCGCCCCAAACCGTCCTCGATACCTGATGGTCCGGGCGTATACATATTCCGGGACGCCCACGGTCGACCCTTGTATGTCGGGAAGGCAAAGTCCTTGAGGAAGCGAACGGCGAACTACTTTGCACGCGACCTCCCGCCACGCACGAGAACAATGGTTGACGCGGCCGACGACCTCGAGTGGATTGTCACCGATTCCGAGATCGGCGCGCTCATGCTGGAGTACTCGCTCGTTCAGGAACTTCAGCCGATCTACAACGTCAGGCTCAAGGATGACAAGTCGTTCCCGTACCTTGCGATCACCCAAAACGAGGAGTGGCCTCGTGCCGTGGTGATGCGAGGAAGGAAGCGCAGGGGCGTCGAGTACTTCGGACCTTATGCAAAGGCCTATTCGATTCGCCAGACACTCGATGGGTTGCTCAGGACGTATCCCATCCGCACGTGTACGAACGCGAAATTCTCAAGACACGAGGCGATCGGCAGGCCGTGCCTGCTGTTCCACATCGAGAAGTGTGCTGGACCGTGCGTCGGGGAGATCACGGCCGCTACGTACCGAGAGGCTGTCGATGGGTTGGCAGGATTCCTCAGCGGCGACAGTGATGAGTTGATCGCCGACCTGTCAGAGGCGATGCATGTTGCCGCAGAGGAGCAGGACTTCGAGCGAGCTGCCCGTGTGCGCGACCAGATTTCAGCCATGCGCACCGCTCTGGAGCGCCAAGAGCTTGTGACCGACCGCCGTGAGGACTTCGACGTGATCGCTTATGAAGAGGATGACCTCGAGGTTGCCCTTGTTGTGCTGAACGTCCGCAAGGGCAGAGTCACCGGCAGACGATCGATGATCGTCGACCGAGTGGAGGACATCACGATCGAGACCTTCGTCGAGAGGATGATCGGACAGTTATATTCAGATGACCGCCCCCCGAAGAGCGTATTGGTCCAGACGTTGCCATCCAACTCCGATGTTGTCAGCGAGTGGCTGGCGGTTGAGCGTGGTTCAAGAGTGGCGCTTCGTGTGCCCAAGCGCGGGGCCAAGCGTCGAATCATGGAGATGGCGGTCGCGAATGCACGCGAGGAGTTCGCACGCAACCGCCTGAAGCGCCACTCGGACCACAATGCGAGAGCCCAAGCGCTCCGCAGCCTTCAGGACACGCTCGACCTCCCATCGTCACCGTTGCGTATCGAGTGCTATGACATCTCAACGATCCAGGGCAGGCACACCGTCGCGTCGATGGTCGTGTTCGAGGATGGGCTCCCCGTGAAGGCGCAGTATCGAAGATTCAAGATCAGGTCGATCGATGGTCAGGATGACTTCGCATCGATGGAGGAGGTCATCCGACGACGATTCGAGGCTTACCTCGCCGAGCGCAAGCTTCCACTCGAGGAACAGGGCAGATTCTCCTACCCACCGGGTCTTGTCGTCATCGACGGCGGCAAGGGTCAGCTTGGGAGGGCCGTTCAGGTGTTGGACGATCTCGGCCTTGACATCCCAGCGATCGGGCTGGCGAAGAAGCTCGAAGAGGTCTTTGTGCCAAACGAGTCCGAACCGATCATCATCCCCAGAGGAGAGGAGGCACTATATCTGCTCCAGCGCGTGAGGGATGAGGCTCATCGTTTCGCGATCACGTATCACCGCACATTGCGCGACAAGTCGATGGTCGACTCCATTCTCGACGACGTACCCGGAGTCGGTCCGGGTCGGAAGAAGGCGCTCTTGAAGCGCTTTGGTTCGATCAAGGCGATGCGACGTGCATCGGTATCGGATCTTGGCGACGTCGTACCCGATAGGGTGGCAACCGAACTCTACGAGGCGCTACACGGGGTGTGATAGAGAACATGCCGAACGAAGAACCAGGTACCCATGTTGTGATCATCACCGGACTCTCGGGAGCCGGTCGATCCCAGGTGTCCAACATCCTGGAGGACATCGGATACTTCGTGGTGGACAACCTCCCGACGGTTCTCATTTCAGACCTCGTCGCGACCGCTGGGCTCGCAGAGGGTGACCGATCGAGGATCGCAGTCGTGACTGACACTCGCACGGGCATGAACGAGACAGATCTTGACCTGGCACTGATCGATCTGCGGCGTGACGGATTTCGAACGACTGTGTTGTTCCTCGACGCCGACGATCGCGTGCTGGTTCGCAGGTTCGAAGAATCGCGGCGGCCACACCCGGCGGTGGGCTCCTCACTCGGCCGAGCGATCGCGAATGAGCGGGCCTCGTTTGAACCAGTCCGCGCGATGGCCGACGTCATCGTCGACACCTCCGAACTCAACGTGCACCAACTGCGCGATCGTATACGTGACGCGTTCGCGGACGTGGAGTCCGTGCCGTCGATGCGAGTCGACGTTTCCTCGTTCGGTTTCAAGCGCGGCACTCCTCGCGTCGTCGACCTCATGTTTGACGTGCGGTTTCTGCCGAACCCGCATTGGGAGCCTGAGCTGCGCCCCCTGACCGGTCTCGATGACGCCGTGCGCCGGTACGTGTTCAGCTACCAAGAGGCTGGAGAGTTTCTTGCCAAGACAGCGGACATGCTCGATTTCTTGCTTCCACACTACGAGGCTGAGGGAAAGTCGTACCTAACCATCGCTGTCGGTTGTACTGGTGGGAGGCACCGCAGCGTCGCATTGGCTGAGGCGATTGGTGCGCACCTACGCGAGACCGGTGTGGACACATCGGTTCACCACCGCGACATCGACCGCTGATGAGGAGGACGGGAACACAAAGCGAAGTCGCCCTTCAGATGCTCGAGGAGTCGCTCGACGGGCCGAAGGTCGTCGCTATCGGCGGTGGCCGGGGGCTTTCGACCGTTCTGAAGGCAGCGCTGCGGTATGCCGGTCGGGTCGATGCAATCGTGACGGTTGCAGATGACGGTGGATCGAGTGGCAGGCTCGCCCCGGATCTGGACATCCCCCCGCCGGGGGACATTCGTAAGTGTCTCCTTGCTCTCACGCCGGAAGAGTCGATGTGGAAGGCCGTGTTCGACTATCGGTTCTCAGGGGCTGATGTTGCCGGTCACTCGCTCGGCAACTTGATCCTCGCTGGGCTAGCCGACATTGAGGGATCGTTTGAGGAGGCGCTCATCGCAGCGGAGCGGCTGCTCGGCGCGAGCGGTTCGGTGATTCCGGCCAGCGGAGTGCACATGCAACTCGAGATCGAGTCCGGTGGCGAGGTTGTGGCCGGTCAGGTCGCAGTGTCGCTTCACCGAGGGCCCGTCGACGCTATTCGGGTGCTCCCTGAATCTGCGGCTGGCACGCCCAGG
>JAUVQC010000119.1 GCA_030598305.1 Actinomycetes bacterium | reverse complement strand
CTGCGGCACCAGGGGGCGGATCCGTCGCCGCACTGGCCGGTGCACTTGGGGCAGCATTGACGTCGATGGTCGGAGCGCTGACGTTCGCCAAACACGGTATGGAAGATGCCAAGCCCGAGATGACGGAAACCGGGGAGCGGGCGCAAGCTCTAAAGGATTGGTTTCTCGCGGCGGTCGACAGGGACACCGACGCATTCAACGACGTGCTCGCGGCGATCCGCATGCCACGCAAATCGGACGACGAACGCGCCGCACGCGACAAGGCGATGGCTGAGGCGAACCTCGGTGCCACGCTGGTGCCCCTTGAGGTGCTCGAGGGCAGCGTCGAGGCACTGCAGCTCGCTCTCGTCGGCGCACTTCGTGGGAATCCGATCTCCGTCACTGACGTCGGAGTCGCGGGTGCATGCGCACTCGCGGCTGCAGAGGGAGCGTCCCTCAATGTCCGTATCAACCTTGGCGGTCTCGACGGCAACACGTCCGAGATCGTCGAAAGGCACGACACCGCCCTCACAGAGGCCAGGGACCTGGCAGCACAGGTTGCCGAGGCAGTGGAACAACAACTCTCCAAGGAGTAGGTCAACACATGAGTGAGACACTCGTTGTCATCGGTGCAGACGCCGCCGGAATGACGGCAGCAAGCGTGGTTCGCCGGAGTAACCGCGACCTGAAGGTGAAAGCGTTCGAGAAGACCGGCTTCGCCAGTTACGCGGCATGCGGAGAGCCGTACTTCATCGCCGGCGATGTGGACAGCATCGACGACCTGATCGCACGAACACCGGAACAGTTCGCGAAGGCCGGTATCGATCTGCGCCTCCGCCATGAGGTCACGGCGATCGACATCAAGGAGCGAACGGTCGAAGTGGTCAACCACACCGATGGATCGGTGTTCACGGAGAGCTACGACAACCTGCTGATCGCGACAGGGGCACGGGCGCTCATTCCTCCGATGCCAGGAGTCACCCTCAAAGGCGTCCATACGCTGCGGACACTCGATGATGCTGCAGCTCTCAGGTCGATCGCGGAATCACACGCAGGAAACATCGTCATCGTGGGCGGCGGCTACATCGGTATCGAGGTCGCCGAGGCCTTCGACACGCGCGGTTGGAAGGTCACCGTGGTCGAGGCACTGCCGTCGCTCATGGCTCGCACCCTCGACGCCGAGCTTGCCGAGACACTCGCACAGAGGATGACCAAGAGCGGGATCGATGTTCATACGAGCGAGTTGGTTCAGCGAATTGAAGGTGAAACCGCTGTCACCGGTGTGAAGACCGCCATCAGGGCGATCCCTGCGGACCTCGTTGTCCTCGCTGTTGGAGGGCGACCAGTTTCTGAGTTGGCGATGGACGCTGGGATCGCCATCGGTGAGTCGGGCGGCATCATCGTCGATGACCATCAGAGAACCAATGTCGAAGGTGTCTATGCGGCAGGCGACTGTGCAGAAGCTTTCCACCGTGTCACCGGCACGATGGTCAACCTTCATCTGGGCACGGTGGCGAACAAGACGGGGCGCATCGCAGGGACCAACATCTCCGGCGGCGACAGAGCCTTCCCCGGGGTTCTTGGCACGGCCATCACACGTTTCCACGACCTCGAGATCGCAATCACCGGAGCACGGCTCGCCGATGCCTCAGCTGCTGGACTCGACGCCGTCGACGTGACAGTGAGTGGCCTCACCACAAGCCACTACATGCCCACCGCATCCGAGATGACCATTCGGCTCACCGTAGAGCGGGGTACAGGACGAATCCTCGGGGCTCAGATCATCGGAGGACTGGGCTCGGGCAAGCGAATCGATGTCTTTGCGACTGCGATCTGGGATGAGATGACTGCAGCAGAATTCGAGTGGATCGACTTTGCGTACGCTCCACCATTTGCACCCGTCTGGGACCTCATGGCGATCGCGGCGAGGAAAGCGTCAGCCGCGGCACGAACCTAGTTCCGTCCCCGTGCCAGTTGCGAAGTCCGCACGAGATGTATTCCGTGCTCACTCAGCATCGATCTCAAGATCGATGCGCGTACGTCCGAACTTCATAACGGTCCATCAGCCGGCGGTGATTACGAAGGCCCGAATCCGTCCATCGACGTCGTCCGATCCGAAGTAGGAGGCAATCGCCTCGGCGGCACGCTCGGTGGCGGCATCGAGTCCCGTGGGGTCAAGCGCTTCGATCTCGCCGCGCAGTGGAGTGCCATGGCAGTACGCAACAGCAGGGATCATCGGAGTAGCGGCCGAACTGATCGCGTCCAAGGGTTCGATGCTGATGTCTGTGAAGCCTGCAGCCTCCAGTTCGGCGCGGTACACGTCAGTTTCGAAGTGGCCATGAGGCGTGCGAGCGAGGAATCGAGGCGGATCCACCGGGTACATACCTCCAAGCGCGTTGGTCACCACGTCGGCAAAGTCGTTCTCCTCGATCCTGTCCCACATGTTGAAGACGAACCGCCCACCCGGCCTGAGCACGCGTCGCGCTTCTCGGTACGACTTCACGCGATCAGGAAAGAACATGCATCCGAACTGGCAGAGGACCAGATCGAAACTGTCGTCGGCGAGCGGAAGATCAAGGGCATCGGCGGGGAGCCATTCGATGAGATCAGAACGCTCCTGCACCGCAGATGCACGATCAAGCATCGGGGCATTCAGGTCGGACGCCACATGCCGAGATCCCGGAGCGAGCACCGATGCCACGGCACGGGTCACTACCCCACTCCCCGCAGCAATTTCAAGAACAGCGTCCGGGCCGAAGGCGGCGGTCCGCTCCGCCAGATCATCGGCGTACTGTTCGAAGATCAGGGGAACGAGATACGTGTCGTAGATCTCCGGTATCGAACCGGTGAACACCTTGTCATTCTGACTCATACGCGAACCAGTCCTCCAGACGCCTGAATCCCTCAGCCATGGTCACCTTGGGCTCCCAAGCGAGCGCTTCTCTCGTCTCGCGCTGGTCGAACCAGTGAGCGGTTCCCAGCTGTTCGGCGAGGAAGCTCGTCATGGGTGGTTCCGCATCTGTAGAGCGGCGCTCCCACACTCTCTCCACCACGGCCCCCCCGACCCTCGCCGCGCGATACGGCACGCTCCGTGTCGGTGGCTTGAGTCCCGCGGCCATCACGATCCGATTGACGAGCTCGCGCACCGGCCTCGGCTGCCCGTTCGTGACCACGAACGCCCTTCCACCGAGCTCTGGCGCGCGGTCGAGCGTTGCAACAACGGCATCCGCTGCGTTGTCGATGTACGTGGAATCGATGAGAGCTGCCCCTGTGCCGACGATTGCCAGCCTCCCGCTCTGGGCGCGGTCGACGATTCGCCCGACCAGTTGCGTGTCACCAGGACCCCAGATGAGGTGGGGCCTGACCGCCACGACCGACATGGCGGATGAGTCGGCCCGCAGGGCAATGATCTCAGCCATCGCCTTGCTCGTCGCGTAATGTCCACGAGTTCGGTCGGGATCCGGCGGCCCTGCGGATGCGCCAATCAACGACTCGCCCGCGTGGGCGACCGATGGAGATGAGATGTGCACGAATCGCGACACTCCCGCACGAACGGCCGCGATGGTGACGTTCTTTGTACCTACGACGTTGGTCGCCTCGAATCGTTCCCACTCCCCGGTCGCCGCGGCAAGTCCGGCGACGTGGACAACCGCCTCAATGCCCGTCATTGCTTTCGAAACTGCCTCCTCGTCAGCAACATCGCCCAGACACTCGCTGACATCGAGTCCGCTCGCATGACGCTGGAGCACCGTGACCTCATCGCCGCGCTCGTTCAACTGTTCAACGACGGTTCGACCGAGAAGGCTGGTCGCACCCGTGACGAGGACCCTCATATTCGACCCATCCTTCCTCCAGCGAGAGCGGCCGCAGCCCATGCCGCGATTGCGCTGCGATCTATCTTCGAGTTGTGGCGTTTGTCGACCGGAAGTGCGGGCACAGTAAGAACGGCAGCTATATCCACACCCCCGGACTGCGCACGAACTCGATCCGCGAGTTCCTCACTGGCAAGCCCAGACTTACGTACGGCGTTGACGAGGGCAACCACAGCCACCACCTGCTGTGTTCCGACCGGGCCAACGCCGACAACTGCTGCGAGATCAACCTCGTCGAGTGTCTCAACGGAATGCTCGATTCCGACCGGCGTCACGGGTCCACCGGCTGTTGTCACGACGTGGCCGATCCGTCCCTCGATCCATAGCCTTCCTTCACCGTCGAGATGACCGACGTCACCGCTTCGGTGCCAACCATGGGGTTGGGAAGCCTCCGTCTGGGTCAACCACAGCCGGTCGTATCCCTCACGCATGTGGGGAGCCTTGATGCACACCTCTCCAACCACGCCAGCGTCAGATGTGAGTGCACCGCTTGCGAGACCGCCGATGTCGATGGCGCTTATGGCGACCTCGACACCGTTGACGGGTACTCCGACGCATACGCCGTCGCGGACACCAGCAGCGACGATCCCATCAAGATCGATATCAGCGATCGGCATCGCTTCGGTCATGCCATACGGCGTATGAGCCTCGGCATGTGGCATGAGCTCGATAGCTGATCGGAGCGTGTCGGTATTGACCGGTGCGCCTGCCGAGAGAAGCAACCGAGCATTCTCCAGAGCTGTTCGCTGGTCGACTGTCAGGTCCTCGGATGTCGCGGTCACATTGCGCAGTGCTGCGGGTGATCCGAAAACAAGTGTCGCATCGATGGTGGCTGCCGCATCGGCAAGCGCAGCCGCAGTGAGGGTTCCCGGCGATGTCACTTCCATGTCAGGAACGACCGACGCGATACCGAGGAGGGGTCCAAAGAGCGAGAACGGGCCGAAGGCTGCAACCAGACTGTCTCCTGGACCGATGCCGTAGAGGTCCCGAATCGCATCTCGTTGCGCTTGAAGTTGATGATGGCGATACACGACGCCCTTGGCAGGGCCGGTAGCGCCCGATGTGAAACCGATTCCCGCGACATCGTCCTTACCCGGACGGTCGGGAAGCGACACACCCACTCCGCGTTCGCGCAATTCGTCAATGCCGGTT
>JAUVQC010000053.1 GCA_030598305.1 Actinomycetes bacterium | reverse complement strand
CCAATCCGGCAGATCCGTCTTCAGTTCGTTCGCTTTGCTGAATGGATTCTGACGTGTGTTCACGTCGAACGCGGCGCCGTAGGTGTGCCGAGACACCCGCAGCGTGCCGCTGATCGTACGAGCCGCGGCGGAGAACGTTGTCGGGCTATCGATGTGGTAGCTGTTGCCTTCCGAAAAGGAACGCTCGATGTGAGCGGTTGCCTGATCGAGTGCAGGAAGAAGCCTCGGATGAACGGCGAGTACCTTTGTCGAGCCGGGAACACGCCAGCTGACGAGGTCCCCCCTGACCTGGCCGACGGATCGTCCAAACATCGCAGCGAAGTCACCCCGTAGAAGTGCCTCGTTGTCGAGATTCCCCTGTTCTGCGGCATGAACGGTGGAGATCCGTTGCGCACCGCATCCGCTTGATTCAGTGAAGGATGGCCAGGCCTCGCCCTCGCCGCCCGTCGCGTTGGCGGGCGCCGGTAGTGCCACGACACCCGTCGCGACAACAAGAGATACGACGAGAAGTGTCCAGCGCATGTGTTCACAGTATCGGAATTTCGCTTCTGGGACTGAACTCGCACAACGCCCCGGGTTTCGAGGACGGCTTAGGCGCCGGTGTACCAATCCACGACAACCATTGATACGCTCCTGATCTGACGCAAGAGAGCAAGGATGACATGAGCTACACCTTCGGAACAACTCTTTATGGATCCATGGACGAAGTCGAGAAGACCGTCACGGCGGCCCTGCAGGCGGAGGGATTCGGGGTACTGACCCGGATCGACGTGCAGGCCACATTCAAGGCCAAAATTGACGTCGAACGCGGGCCATACGTGATTCTTGGCGCATGCAATCCAACGCTTGCTCATCGAGCGATCGGCGCGGATGAGGATCTTGGAGCGCTATTGCCCTGCAACGTCGTTCTTCGCGCCGTGAACGGGGCGATTGCGGTGCGATGTATGGATCCGAGTGCGGTGCTCGGCATTGTTGGAAATCCGGAAGTGGATGCTGCTGGCACAGAGGCGCGGGCCAGTCTCGAACGTGTCGTTGAGAGCCTCCGCTAGCTGGGTACAGGCGCCGTCGTCCACACTCATGGCGGAGCGCCGAGAAGGAGGTGTCAATGTCTGAACGTGCGACAATCGGCAAGGAGATCGTCAGGCTCCACGACTTCTTTCAGGATTGGTTCAACGACGATGGGGACCGGTCGATTGAAGAATTTGCCGATGCCCTTGATGCCCGATTCTTCATCGTATCCCCGCTGGGGGCCGTTTCGAATCACAAAGAAATCGTTGCGATTGTTGCGAACAGCCGCGGTCGCGGTCCGGTGGGGATCCGCATCGAGAACATCGAGCTCAGGAGGAGCGACGGGTCCGGCTTGCATGTCGCGACCTATGAGGAGCACCAGCAGCGGCCGGACGAGAGTGCGGTGATGATCTCAACTGTCGGCCTCGCCGTGGATACTGCCTGTCCTGGTGGATATCGGTGGCTCTTCGTCCACGAGACCTGGTTACGCGAACCCGAGTCAAATGGCTAGTGCAGAGCACTAGGCCGGAACGCCTTCGAGCAGGTAGTCGATCACGTCTGCGGCGGAGTAACCCGTGGAACCGTCGCGTGAGAACCTCGACACGTTGACTGCGTCGTCCCCCGACGTGATCAGGATCCCTTCCACTTCTCCGTTCCTCTGGATCTGTGGGAGTCCGACATTCGCAATGAGCGAGTTGCAGAGACATTTACGTCCGACGGTATCTGCGATATCGCCGCCCTTCTTGACATAGTCATCGACTGGTTCAGCGGGACATCGCCAGCCGATCGATTGGTCTTCACGCTCATAGGCGTGGCGGAGGTAGCCGAGATCGCAGATGCGGGTCCGCTTCTCATAGACCCGCTCGTTGGTCAGCGTGTCATCGAGCTGCAGTACCTTGAATGGGAAGCCGGTAGGTGATGCCACAGCGTCGGTATAGACCTCGAGTGTTCCATCTCGTGACTTGCCGATGACCTCGTCCTTTATCTCGCGGGTGAAGCCGGATTCATTGCAGTATGCAAAGGCAGTGCCGACCTGTACCCCTGTCGCCCCATCGGCCAGTGCCCGGGTGACCATCGCGGGCTCTCCGAACCCACCAGCGAGCCAGAAAGGTTTTCCTAGGGCTCCGATGGCCGCCAGATCGGGCACATCCCTGTCACCGTAGAGGGGTTCTCCGATGTCATTGAAGTCGCCCTTCTTTCGAGGTGGAGCGTTGTGACCACCGGCAACAGGCAGCTCCACGATGAATCCGTTCACCTCGCCGTTCGATTTCGTAGCGAGCATCCGGGCAAGAACGTGGGAAGAGACGATCGCGAGGAAATCGGGACGATGCAGCTTGCGCACGAGATCTTTGGCATACTCCTTCGGGCTGAAGCTGACGTACGGATTCCCCTTGTCAGTGAGCCCCTTGACGTCGATCTTGAGTTCCACGTCGAAACCCTCGGCGAGCCGGTCAAGAATGCCAGGGATGTATCGGGGGATGCCTGCGCCCATCAGTACGTAGTCAACGCCAGCGAGCATCACCCCATAGAGCGACGGGAGCGTGGTGACCTGGATCTTCTCGAGGAAGTTCACGCCGACAGGATTGCTGTGGCCTTCCTTTGCGAGGAACACCTCCACGAAGTTGCCCGCAACGATGAGATCCTCCACCTTGCGCGATGTGCGCATATTCGCCATGGGTTTGACAGCGAATCGTTTGTCGGCTCGCTTACCACCCTCTATGAAGTACTTCTCGACGATTCGTTCCGCGGCATCCTTGAACGGAAAGGCCGCAAGGGCACGGCGCATATGACCACCGGGGTCACCGGATTCGAGTCGCCTTGCAAGGAGTGCCCCAAGGGCGACACCGGACACAACGCCGAGCTGGCCCCGGGAGGACACTGCATTCGCCAGACGCCAGTCCGAAACGGCGGCACCCATGCCACCTTGGATGATGACGGGGAGATCTTTGTTCATGGCACGCCCTCGTTGGGTCGAGTAGCAGCTTCGCGCGTCTGCATCTCGTTCGACCCGTGCAGGGTACAAGGGGTTTCGCTGTGCGTCCCCGATTATCCGAGGCGCTGTCTGCCTAGACACATCGTGCAGCTCCGTATGACGCTCAACAAATCGGCAACGCGCTGATACGATGTCCTAAGGCTTAGGAGAAGAATTGGCATTTGAAGTCATCGAATTCTGTGAACCAACGCCGGAGGCGGGTACCCCGTTCCTCGGCACTCAGGAGCGAGTCCTTGACACGTTCGAGGCCGAGACCGATGCCATTGAACTTGGTCGCGCTTCGTGGCGATCGGCGCGTGCCTCGGACACCACGGATGTCATGTGGTGGATCGTCCGCGTTCCCGGTGAGACACTGTGCCGGTGGATCGCAGACCGCGGCAGTGCCGAGGAGCAGATCCTCGATCTCACGACGAACAGCCTCGTACCGGTGCGGTAACGGACCGTATCGCTAACCAAGGTCCCACCGGTACCATCCGCCGCAGATGACTGATACCACTACGACGATCGTTGAAATTACCGATACCGCGCGCGATCAGATCGTCGCGTTGCGGGAGGGCGAGGGCATTCCCGACCTTCATCTCGGTCTGAGGATTACGGGTGTCGGCACCCAGGGGTACATCTATGAGACATCCTTTCTCCGATCTGAAGACATCACCTCGACGGATATCGTTGAGGACCACCGTGGGCTCCCGGTCGCGATAGCGTTCGACAGTGTCGAGAACCTTCGAGGCGCCGTGCTGGACCTCTCCGGTGACGGAACTGGGCCAGGTCTCGTCATGCGGAATCCGAATGTCCCGTCGCCCACTCTCGGTGGTACCGATCTCGGTGATCTCGTACTCACCGGTACAACAGACGAGAAGATCCGCACCCTGCTCACCGAGAGGATCAACCCCGCAATCGCATCCCATGGTGGTGTGGCACACCTGATCAAGGTCGAGGGTGAGATTGCCCAACTTGAACTCGGTGGTGGTTGCCAGGGCTGCGGGCTTGCGGCCGTGACGCTCCGACAGGGGATTGAGCGTGCCATCCTTGACGCGATTCCGGAGATCACCGAGGTGGTCGACGTAACGGATCACTCGATGGGTGCGAACCCGTTCTACGCCTGAGGTTCTAATCGGTCTCGAGCGACTGACGCATGGCTCGGGTCATGTCGAGAGCGCTTCTCCCACCATCCTCGCCAAGACGTGGCAAGTTCGCCGACCGACGGTTGTAGAACGAATCCCGATCGGCGTCCGACGTCAAGGTCTCAACAACCGGCTCAGCTTTCGGTTTCGGGGGGACAGCTGGTGAGTAGTCCATTTTCGGCGAATCAGATGGGCTCGTTTGGACAGAGCTAGATGGTTCAGTTGAGGTCGGATCCGCGGTCCTGGCAAGTGCCGCGAATCTGTCTTCGAGCTGGTCAGCGAGTGTGCGCAACGTCGAAACCCGCTCCGAGAGGGCCTTGTGCTCAGCTTCGAGTGCCGCGCCATCAGCAACCGGAGGTTCCTCACCTGCTTTGCGGTGGGCGCCTGCGACGATCGTTGCGGCCTCCTGATGGGCAGACTCAACGATCTCAGCAGCGCGGGTCTCTGCCTTCTCGGTTGCTGATGCAGCCGTGATCTCCGCAGCGTCTTTCGTCCCCTTTGCCTCGGCGCGTGCTTCGTCGAGGATCGTTTCGGCCTCGTCCCGAGCCTCGGTCATCAGGCGAAATGCGTCGTATCTCGCCTTCGCGAGTAGTTGCCGCGATGCGTCCTCGGCTTGTTCGGATACAGCGCCGTGAGCCGATTCGTCGGCATCGTGTGAGGTATTCGTCTTGTGTTTGGTCGTCATCGACCCACTCCTGCGTGCATACTGCACGCTCCGCTTGCCCTTGCACCCCTATCGGCATCCTGGCCTCGAAGTTGAGGGGAATCTGGGTCGAACGACCTATTCGGCGATCCACACATCGATCTCTCTGAGCGTTTCCAAGATTTCTTCCAATTCCTGGTAGAACTCTCGACGCTCTTGGATTGTGCCGGTGAGCAAACCGCGACTCTCCGCAAGCCTGATGCCGGTGGCAAACAGCGCGGTCGACACCGCTTCCTTCTGGGAGATGTCGCCATGAGCAGAGAGCTGGTCGCCCATTTGGAGGGCACGTTCCTCCAAGCCAGATGGTGTTATCGACGCATCACCTTCTGCCATGAGCGCTGCGGCAACGACGTAGTACGCCTCAAAGAATGGGCCGAGTACGATCGGGCTCATTGGATAGAAGGCATGAGAGCCGAAGCCGATACCGTCGTTGCCTGCGTCGTCCGGAGCGGCGAATCGTTCGATCTCAGATCCGATCTCCTCGGAGAACTCATCGCTCGGTAGGAAGAAGAACTCGAACTTCAGAAGATCTCTGATCTCCAGTGCCCGGCCGACGATGGAGGTCCGGATGAGTGGGCTGTCGCGATGAATGCATACTCCCAGAGCAAGTTCCGTGATACCCGGATTGACGAAGAAGTGGATGATCGTGTTGCGGTAGTACGCCGCGGCAAGGTGCTTGCCCTCGCCGATGGAGTAGACACGCTCAGTGAGGCCGTCGCTGCGCTTCACGACGCCAGACGCCACTAGGGAATCGAGCGCACTCTCAACCTCCACCAAGGATTCGAACGGGAGATCATCGGTGGTGGGCAGATCACGAGTCTTGACGAAAGAAACGAATCGTTCGAGTCGGTCAAACGTCTCTTCGACAGTCAATCCGTGGTCCCCTTGGGAGAGCAGTGCGAGGGTCACGAGACTGATCGCGGTGATCGGAGTCACATCGTTGATCCGTGTGCTTACCTCGAACGCGATCTTCGGCAATGCAAGCCGACCTTCTTCCGTCGTGAGGTCGTCGTCCCGTTCAATTCGATCGCTGAGGGCGAGAGGCTCCCCGAACCTCACATAGATCCGCCCGTTCTGGTTCCGAAGAGAGCCGAGGAAGCGCACGGCCCACGCAAAGGACTCGGCCTCCTTCTTGCCGCCCCGCTGCTCCTCGGCGTACGACCCGACGTCGGTGATCTGGTCATAGTTGATGGAGACGGGGACAAGAATCACATCGTTGGTGATGCCGCGTTGGTAGGAATCGACGACGTACGCGAGGAGACCGAGCTTTGGTTCTCTGAGCTTCCCGCTACGGGAGCGACCGCCCTCGATGTACCACTCGAGAGCGAATCGCTTCTCCAGGAGGTAGTCGATGTACTGCTTGAGGACGAACTTGTACGGTTCGTTGGTTTTGAACTCACGCCTGATGAAGAAGATCCCTGACCTACGCAGCAGCGGACCGATGAGGAAGAAGTTCATATTGACCCCGCCGGCGGTGTGGTTGAGCGGGAGTTCGTTCTCGTACAGCACATGCTGGAAGACGAGATGGTCAAAGTTCGACTTGTGTGAGGGTAGGAAGACGATGGGGTCCTTCTCTGCAGCCTGGTAGATCGACCTCAGATCGGACTCTGAGTAGTCGACGTCGTGGTGCGCCGCCTTGATGGCCGTCGAAGTGATCCCGTTCACGATGTCGATGACGTTGGGGGAGTGCTGTGCCGCGATCTCCTTGAGGTAGCGCCCGGTGCGCTTTCGCATACGTTTCTCGGGTTTGGCCTCTTGACGCGAGAGCCGCTGGACACCCGCTTGAAACGGACGACTCCAAAAGAGATCCTCGCGTAGGAACCGCGGCACCTTGTACCGCAAACCACGGACGTTGCGCTCGGCTCGCTCAAGTGCCATCCATGCTTGTAAGGCAACGAACTCACCCAATGTCGTTCCGTCTGCAGGGCTGCGGCCCGTCGGTGCACTCCAGCGCTTCTCCAGGTCGCTTCGGCGCGCTGGGTCTCCGGTAACGATGCGGCAGCGGTCTGGATGCTGCGCCAGGATCACTCGCTGCAGTAACACGTTCGGATCCCGTGGGTCTCCCGGCTTGAACATGTCGGAGAACCTGACCCGGCGCACGCCGTCTCGCTTCTCGGCGAGCCAGACGACTCGCACGGGGATGCACAGTGGATCGTCCTGTTCCGTAAGGCGTTCGCCGATGGCCAGGTCGACCGCTGAGAATCGTCGCTGTCGACGCGAAGGTGGCAGGCGGAATACGTCCAGCGGATCAGGATGTGGTCCGGAGGCGTTCGATATCCACGTGGATATCAGGTCGGCCTCGAGCTTGCTCGAAGCGTCAACCAGTACGATATATGGCCCTGACTCGTCCGGCCATCGAGCAGCCGCCGGCTCGGTCTCCGAGTCGGTCTTCGGAGTCATGACTATTCGTCGTCCGTCTTGGGAATGAGATCCCCAACTGCGCCGAGGACAGAACCGATCGTGGTCGCCGCTGTCTCCGCTGCCTTACTGGCCATTTCCGCTGCGGTAGAGACCGCTCCACTCGCGGATTCACCGGGCGACGCAGCCGCTTCACTGAGATACCTTGTCACCTGGGCGACAAGGTCGTCTGGCAGTGCGTTCTTCATGTAGTCGGTCACCATCGTGACAACTTCAAGGACCTTGTCCGTCGACAAACCGGTCCGTTCCTGGATGTCTTTGATCAGATCTTCCACGTTTCTCCTCTGGCCGTCATCGGTGTCCATCCTACCTGCTGAAGAGAAGGGTCATCCGGGTACGCGGCCACCACCTGGCGTGCCGGAAGATGCCTTGTGCGTCGCCTATTCGTCGCCGGGCATCAGTTCGGAGACGGCACCCGTGCCCTTGTCCGACATGCTGCCAGCCACGTCAGCGGCGGACGAGACTGTGCTGCCAGCAGCAGATGTTGCCGACTCACCGGCGTCCTTTGCCTTGCCAACTGCGTCGACGGCCATGCCTCCTGCGCTGTCGAGGACGCTTCCGAGTTGATCGACAACGTCTGTCGGAAGCTTCTCTTTGAACCATCCAATGGCGAGGCCAACGCCGTCCCTGGACTGTTGGGCCGTAACTCCGGTCTTCTCCACGATCTGATTGATG
>JAUVQC010000075.1 GCA_030598305.1 Actinomycetes bacterium | reverse complement strand
GTGAGGGTCTCGTCGACCGTCGTACGTTGTTCGTCATACCCGGAGTCGGACGTGAAGTTCTTGATTTCCACATTCACGAAGACCTCCGGAGGGATGACAGCCATCGCTTCCCTCAGTGTCGGTACCTGCGGTGCCTTTGCGCGCAGCTCGCTGAACTCAAGTAGTGAGAAGGGCTCGAGATCAGGTAGGCGATCGTCGTGACTGATGATCAGGAAGCCGTCACGGGTTCGGCGAACGTCCAACTCGATACCGTCCGCACCAGCATCGACGGCAAGCCGAAATGCCTCGAGTGTGTTGTCCGGCGCACGGGAGCGGTCACCACGATGGGCGTAGACCAGCGGTCTCGGGCCGAGCGGGGTTCTCATCATGCGTGCAGGGTACCTGTGCAGGAACCGCTCGCCACGCCGCGGTTACCATGCCGTCGATGCAGCTGTACAACACGCTTGAGCGCACAACCGTTCCGTTCACGCCTTCACAATCGGGGAAGGTGTCGATCTACCTTTGTGGTCCCACGGTGCAGTCCGAGCCCCACCTCGGGCACGGCCGGTCCTCCGTCGTGTTCGATGTCCTCAGGCGATATCTCGCGTGGATCGGCTTTGAGGTCGACTTCGTTCGCAACGTCACGGACATCGACGACAAGATCATCAATCGTGCTGCGGAACTCGGAACAACGACCGAGCAGGTCGCTCGCGATGCAGCCGCTGCCTTCGGCGATGCGTACGACCGTCTCGGGAATCTCGAACCGACCGAGGAGCCCAAGGCGACGGAGCATATTCCCGAGATGATCGAGATGATCAACACTTTGATCGAATCTGGACACGCCTATGCCTCCGGTGGCGACGTGTATTTCTCGGTGCGTTCGTTCCCTGCGTACGGCAGGCTGTCGCGGCACGACATCGCGGATCTCAGGGCTGGGGAGCGAACCGGGATCGACGACCGGAAGCATGACCCTCTCGATTTCGCCTTGTGGAAAGCAGCGAAGCCCGGTGAGCCCCACTGGCCGTCTCCATGGGGTGAAGGTCGTCCGGGATGGCACATCGAATGCTCGGTCATGGCTCGTGAATACCTTGGCGATGGCTTCGATATCCATGCCGGTGGAACCGATCTCATCTTTCCGCACCATGAGAACGAGATCGCCCAGTCCGAGGCCGCCACTGGCACAACGTTCGCACGGATCTGGATGCACAACGGCATGCTCAACCTCTCCGGTGAGAAGATGGCCAAGTCGACCGGTCACCTCGTTACGTTGGCGGAAGCGCTCGATGACTGGGATCCCGTGGCCGTGCGGCTCTTCTATCTTCGGACGCACTATCGCAAGCCTCTTGACTACTCGCCGGATGCATTGAGCGATGCCGAGGCAAGTCTTGCGCGGCTTCGGACGTTCCGTCGTCGGGTCGAAGGACCTGTCGAAGATGAACCGCGAGCTGACATTCTGGATGAATTCAAGGCAGCGATGGATGATGATCTCGACGTGTCGCGTGGACTTGCCGTGCTATTCGATGCGGTACGGGACGGCAACACGGCCCTCGATGCGGGCCGGGATGTTTCCGGCGTCGTGGCGGCATTCGATGAGATCATGTCGGTGCTCGGATTGACAGTTCCTGAGGAACTGGATGCCGATGATGGATCCATAGCCGCGTTCGCTGCGTCCCTTGGTCTCGTGGACGGGGGTATGGATGCGATTCTCGAGCTGAGGGCCAAGGCGAGGTCAGAAAAGGATTGGGCGACCGCGGACGCGATACGTGAAGGGCTTGTGGAATTGAACATATCTATCGAGGACACCGCAGATGGCGCTCGCTGGCATCGGAACTGAGCTTGAGGGAGTCCATGCCGTTGAGGCTGCGCTGGCCAGCGGGAGGGTGACCACGCTGTCCGTCGAGCAGCGCAGAATCGGAAAGCCCGATGTGGCCCGCATCGTTCGATCAGCGCGCGCCCAAGGCATCCCGGTGAACGTAGTCGATGATGTCAGGCCCCTTGCGGTAACTGACGCTCCCCAAGGCGTATTCGCAAAGGCTCGCGCTGTTGAACCGATCTCTCTCAAGAAGGCGGTCTCGCTCGCGGAGAATCCAGCGCTCCTTGTCCTTGATCATGTTGAGGACCCGCGAAATATCGGCGCTGCTGCTCGCTCAGCGGTCGCAGCCGGCATGACCGCGCTCGTCGTATCCCAGCGCAGAAGCGCACCCATCGGGGCTACCGCGTTCAAGACCGCCGCGGGAGCTCTCGAGGTGCTGCCGCTCGTTGTCGTGTCTTCGATCGCCGATGCTCTCAAGCGCCTCGACCAACTCGACCTCTGGAAGGTCGGCCTTGATGGACGAGGCGACCGATCCATTCTCGATCTGGATCTGCTCGCGCGTCCGGTTGCAGTGTGCGTCGGCGCTGAAGGGGAGGGGCTTTCGAGGTTGGTGGCCGATAGATGCGACGTTCTCGCGTTCATCCCGATGGTCGGTGGCACAGAAAGCTTGAACGCCTCAGTTGCTGCAGCACTTGCAAGTTACGAAGTCGCTCGTGTACGAGGTTGGCTATCCTGACGGACTTGCTGACTGCCCTGCTGGCGTAGCTCAGTTCGGCCAGAGCAGCCGCCTTGTAAGCGGCAGGTCATGGGTTCGAGTCCCATCGCCAGCTCCACGACGACATACGACACACGTTCGACGAATGGTTGTCCGTGATGAGCGAGCATTGCGAGCGGTCGTGCGTCGCCAGTCGTTACAATCGTGGCGTGATGGGGGAAAAAGAGTTCGGAACCATCGTTCGCCGAGTCGGGATCTTCTCCTGGTCCATGATCGGCCTGATGCTGCTGATCGTGGCGGCCTTCTATGTGTTGGTCGAAGGCCGGGTGATCTTCGCCCCACTGCTCCTGGCGGTCGTCGTCATCTACATACTCAACCCACTCGTGAGCTGGCTCTCAGAACGGGGCGTACCACGAATCTTCGGAGCGATTCTCGGCTTCCTTGTCTTCTTCTCCGGTCTGTCCCTGCTGGCGGTCGTCATCTTCCCCGACATACGGACGCAGTCCCAGGCATTCATCGACACCTTCCCGTCTCTCTATGACCAGACGGCATCGGATCTCGAATCGATCCTTGGGTCGATTGGATTCGAGAACGTAGTGATCATCAACTACAGCGAGCTGCTCGACTTCATCAACGACCCGGAGAACCGCAACACATTGATGGGGATATTGTTCGACCAGCTCGGCACCGTGACCTCGAGCATCTTCGAGTTCATCCTCATCTTCCTCGTTGGACCCGTCATCGCTTTCTACCTCCTGATCGACCTTCCCTCGGTTCAACAGCGAATCGTCGATGTGTTCCCGGTCAAGGACCGCTCAGAGGCTGCCCATGTGGGCCGACAGTTGAACACCGCGATTGGAGGGTTCCTCCGGGGCCAACTCGTTGTGGCGGTGATCGTGGGCGTGATGCTGTCCGTCGGTTATTGGGCGATCGGCCTCGAATTCTGGCTTCTGATAGGTCTGGTGGGTGGACTGCTCAACATCGTTCCATTCCTTGGACCATGGGTTGGAGGGTTCCTGGGTGTACTCGTTGCAGTCACGACCGCTGACGTCCCCACCGCGATCTGGGCGGTGGTCGTAGCCGTAATCGTCCAGCAGATCGACAACAACTTCATCTCCCCGTCCGTGTTGAAGGCAACTGTGCGGTTGCATCCGGCGGTGACGTTGCTCTCTCTCGTTCTCGGTGGTGCACTTGCTGGTATTTGGGGCGTCATCATCGCCGTACCGCTCGTTGCATCCATCAAGATCCTCTTGGGACATTGGTGGCGAACTCGTGTGCTCGACCAGACTTGGGAAGAGGCAACCGAGGCGATGTTCGACGAGCCGGAGCCATCGCGATTGCGGCGTACCGGGGAGCAGCCGATCATCGAGGTCGACTTGAGAGAAGATACGGATCACGAGGACGAGCCCGACTGACGTGGTGGCATACGACTTGATCGTGGTGGCCGTTGTTGTCGCGCTGGTGGTACGGGGTTGGATGCGTGGAGCACTCCGGGAAGCACTCGAGCTCGCCGTGCTGGTGGTCGGCACATTCATTGTCTTCCGGTTGTCTCCGGTGCTCGGTTCGATAATCGCTGGCATGGCGAACATTCCCTATGAGGTGGCGCGAATCGGTGCCGGCGTGATCCTGTTCTTCGTACTCGTGATCGGTGGCGCACTCGTAGCCCGATTGTTGTCGACCGTGCTCAAACTGGTGCCTGGGGCGACGCTGCTCAACCGCCTCGGGGGTGCCGCTGTGGGTGGCGGATACGCGATGCTCGTAGTGGTGTTGGGGACGACGCTTCTCTCTGCCGCACCGATGTCAGAGGGACTTCGAGCAACTACAGACGAGGCGATCGGGGATTCCGCCATTGGAGGTCGTATCGTCGAGCCGGGTGGTTTCGTTCAGCAAACCGTTGCATCCGTTAGCGGAGAGCGTGTGTTCTCTACCGTGATCGCCCTCCAGGAATCGGTTGGCGCACGACTGGTGGCAGGGACGATTCCGGTCCCCCTACCCGATGTGGGGGATGCAACCCTGCCACCATCCCAGCTGGCTGCCCAGGAGGTGTTCGATTCCCTCAACCGATCGAGGATCGAGGAAGGTCTTGACCCACTCGGGTGGTCGGCCGATCTCGCTGTTGTTGCAGTGATGAGGTCGGGAGGGGTCTATCGCTCGGGCGTCCTCGCCCTCGATGATGATTTGGCGTCTTCGTTGACCGCTCAAGGTGTTCCTGGCACGATCAACGCCGAAATGGTCGTCCTCGCTGCCTCAACCCATGGCATTGTCGAGGCATTCACCAGCGCTTCGGCCTATCGCGATGCCATTGCTGACCGGCAGTACCGCAAGGCTGGCGTAGGCGTCATCGACGGGCCCTATGGCCTGCTCTCGGTTGTCGTGCTATCGGGGTGACGGAGAGATCGGGTTCGTAATATCAGTTGCTCTCTGTCGAGTCTTCCTCGCCCGTATCAGGCTGTGCGGCAACTTCCGAGTTCGGCTCCTGACTGGCGTCTTCAGCCTCCTGACTGGCGTCTTCAGTCTCCTGACTGGCGTCTTCAGTCTCCTGACTGGCGTCTTCAGTCTCCTGACTGGCGTCTTCAGCTGCCTGGTGCTCGGCAGCAGCTGCCGCCACAGCATCCTGGGAGCCTTTCTTTGAAGTCATCACGGCAGCGATCGCAGCGATGATTCCAACGATCAGCACGCCGCCCACCACGAACCAGATCCAACTGGCCGGTGAACTGCCGAAGTCCGATGTTGCGAAGATGTCCTTGGTACCCGCGAGGGGGAGGTTCCACACGAGCGTTCCGTCGCCAAGGACCTCATCTGCGTTGTGCTGGGTCACGGTTCCGGGCATCGTGACGACGACACGGGCAGAGAAGATCTCGCCGGTGATCTCGGACGGGTCGATCGGAAGCTCGCCACCCCCGAGGTCACCTATACCTGTTGCATCGACTTTGGCCGCAAGCGTCGCGGATGAGTCATCGAACTCGTACGTGAACTCTGAGAACGTCTGACCATCGAGACCGTCGAAGTCGAATGTTGAAAGATCGTCGACGGTCGTCTTGACACCGAAATACGTCATGTCGCCCTCGACGCGCTGGATCGGCTCTGTGCCCTCTCCTCCGAGATCGGGGAGGTCACCGAGTATGTCGCTCGGGTCTCCGCCGTTCTGGCCGACGAGATCGAGCATTTCCTCATCGAAACCAACCTCGGCGCCGACGGTTGCTGACCCATCCTCGTTGATTTCGAGGAGGATGTTCGATTCGATCCTGCACGCAGACAGGAGTAGGGCGAGGCCGAAGAATGCGAGAACGTATGTACGCATGATGTTCCTTGAGTTCGGTGTTGCTGTGATGGTAGGCGCCGAGGGATTCCATGGGTGTGCGATATGGTTGTGTCATGACACACCACCCTGCTGCGGGTCTGCGGTGCTCTGCTGAGGATGTTCCTCTCTTCGCGGATCAGCTCAAGTTGTTGGGGTATCGCGTCATCGAACTGCCATCCGACAAGGCAGTCTCGGTCGGCCTCGTTGATCTTGCCGAGGCCGACGTCGATCAGATCGTCTCAGCCCTTGCCTCACGCGGCGCCTGGGTGGTTGTGTACGGCGACGATCCTGACGACCTCCAGGCAGATCGATTCAGAGCGCTCGGTGCCACGGTGGTCCTCCCCAGAATTGTGCTCGTCGGCGACCTGGCGAGCTACCTCCCGATGATCGCCTAGGAGGGCAGCGGCTCGAGAATGATCGCTTCGTTCGCCTCGAGCGTGAGTTCGCTGATGGTCCCGGTGCGGTTCGTGTGCGATGAGAGGATCTGGTGCATCTTGCGCCCGAGAGTGATCCGCCGAGGTTGGCTGGCGAAGTTGATTGCGACACTCACAGAGGAGTGCGAGAACGAGCGCTCGAAAGCCAACACGTCGTCGTTTGCAACGTCGAGCATCCTGATCGTGCCCTCCCTCAGCTCCCGGCGATCTTTCCGAAGACTGAGGAGTGTCCGATACAGCGAGAGCATCGACTTGGGGTCGTCGATCTGTGAATCAACGGTTGTATGGCTGTCCGAAAAGGGGAGCCACGGGCCCGATTCAGGTGATGTGAAGCCCATGCCC
>JAUVQC010000014.1 GCA_030598305.1 Actinomycetes bacterium | reverse complement strand
GCTACGCCGAGGGAATTGAACACATTCGAACCAAGCACATTGCCAAGGACCAGATCGGAAGCACCCCGCCGCGCTCCCGCAAGGGCCGCCGAAAGCTCAGGAAGGCTTGTTCCCACGCCCGTGATGAGGCCCATGAAGACAATCGACAGACCCATCCGGTCACCGATTGACAGGACGCCTATCAGAAGCTGCTGGCCTGCCACGACGGTCGCCAAGAGGGCCACGACACCGTAGATGACCTCGACCCACACCCTGTCGGGGTCGGCGACGATGTCCTCAAGGTCTTCTCCGGGGGCGTTGTCCCCGTTCTTGGTCCACGCGATAAGGAGCCAAACCGCACCGAGCATCGACACAAGGAGGAAGACCCCCTCGATGATCGACACCTGTCCATCCGCAAGGACGATCGCGAGGGCGGCGACCGAGGCGAGCATCAGGATGCCTTCGCGCTTCACGACCGCCTGTTTCGTTGCGAGGGCGGTAACGAGAGCTGCAGTGCCGAGAACCAGCGTGACGTTGGCAGTGTTCGACGCGACGATGTTGCTCATCGCCAGGCCGGTCTGTCCGTTAGACGCTGCGATCGCAGAAACGACGAACTCAGGGACCGACGTGCCGAAGCCGACGATCACCGCACCGATCACGACCACAGACACGTTGAATACCTTTGCGACTCGAACTGCAGAGAGTACGAGACGGTCAGCAGCGACGATCAGGATGACGAGGCCAGCGATGATCCGCAAAATGTCGATGCCCACTCAAGAACCTCCGATGGGCGGCGATGGTACTCGTCTCACCACGCTGACAAGAGTTGGCGGGCAACATCGTGAGCGGCGTTGTGCCCACTACGCTTGCACATTCATGGCAGATTCTCATGAACCCATTCACGAAACATGGCTCTCGTCCGACCGAGTGGTTCCGCACCGGTTCATCCGCCCCGTAATCGAATTCACACGCGTCGAGGCCGCTGGTGGAATCGTCCTGTTGATTGCGGCCACCATCGCGATTGTCTGGGCCAACTCGGCGTGGAGTGACGCGTACTTCACGCTGTTCAACACGCACATCGAGGTCTCGTTCGGTGCGATTCACGTTGACGAGACACTCAAACACTTCATCAACGACGGCCTCATGGTCGTCTTCTTCTTCGTCGTCGGTCTCGAGATAAAGCGCGAACTCGTCACAGGTGAGCTCAACTCAGTCAAGAAGGCCACCCTCCCCGCCCTTGCGGCCCTCGGAGGCATGGTCGTTCCGGCCTTGATCTACCTGGCGTTCGTCGCTCCTACCGGGGACCCAGAGGCGATGCGTGGCTGGGGAATCCCGATGGCGACGGACATCGCGTTCTCGGTCGGCGTTGTCGCACTCCTCGGATCACGTGTTTCGGTAAGCGCAAAACTCTTCCTTCTCGCACTCGCCATCGTCGATGACATCGGTGCGATCCTTGTCATTGCGGTGTTCTACACAGAAGACCTCACCTTTGGTTACCTCGCATTCGCTGCCGTCCTGCTCGTCGTCATGCACTTCGCAAAGAAGATCGGTGTAACGAGCCTGCTGTTCTATGTTCCGGTTGCCATTGCGATCTGGTACGGGTTCCTTGAATCGGGCGTTCACGCCACGATCGCTGGAGTGATCCTCGGACTCATGACACCGGTCTATGCGAAATACTCCGACGAGACCTTCCGACAGAAGGCTGTGCGCGTCCTGGAACGATGGGACATCAATCGGGCATCGCCACATGCAGCCGAGAGGCTCGACCACGACGCATTGGAACTCGCAGAGGTGGCGAAGTCCTCGGTACCCCCGCTCAACCGACTCGAGCATGCTCTTCACCCGTGGTCGTCGTTCGTGATAGTGCCCCTCTTTGCCCTCGCAAACGCGGGCGTGCGGTTTGTCGGGCAGGACACGGGGCTCGGGGAGCAACTCACCAGTCCTGTCGCACTCGGTGTCGCCGTTGGCCTGATGGTCGGAAAGCCGGTCGGAGTAACCCTTGCGACGTGGATCGGTGTCAAGCTCAAGCTCGGCGTGCTCCCTCGTCGCACGAACATGAAGACGATCTTTGGACTCGGTACGCTTGCTGGTATCGGTTTCACCGTGTCTCTCTTCGTATCTGAGCTTGCGTTCAACCACGAGATCCTGGCCGACGAGGCAAAGCTCGGGATCTTCCTGGGTTCCTTCGTGGCCGGTGTCGTCGGGTATCTCGTGCTCAGAACGCTCAAAACTCCCGAGGAGGACTTCGCGGCGGCGTCTGAAAGCCTCGCCGAATCGAACTGAACCGGGAAGAGACCCGGCATCCTCCGAGTTGCCTACACCATGAGCAACGGACCGAATCCCCTTCTCGCAGCCTGGCACATGCTGTACGCGAGACGGCTGAGGCGGCCACAACCCCGCGGTGATGGCGCGGTGGACCATGCACCTCTCGCCCGTGTGCTGGAAGGACTCCGCTCGGGCGGTATCGGGTCGCTTGCCGACGCATCGTCCGAACTCGACGCCTATCGCGACGAGCTCTCATCGATTGACCCCGATGACTTGTCTCGAGCGGAGTCACTCGCCTTCTGGATCAACCTCTACAATGCCGGCGCCCTCCAGCGGGCAAGCCACGCGCTCTCGAGCGACTTCGACTCGGTGTTGCGCGTTCCCGGAGCATTCTCCGCGCTGTGGGCGACGGTTGCTGGCGAGAAGATGTCCCTTGACGACATCGAGCACGGGAAGATTCGCCGTTTCGGTGATCCACGCATCCACGGTGCACTGGTGTGTGGCTCTGTATCATGCCCGACCCTGCGCAACGAGCCGTTCGCTGGAGCCGAGCTCGATGCGCAGCTCGACGATCAGATGCGCTTCTTCCTCTCCAACGGTGGTGCCGCCTTGGACACCGCGTCCGACACACTTCTGCTCACACGCGTGCTCAAGTGGTACGGCGGCGACTTCGTACGACCGACGAGAATGCCAACCCTGGTACCGGCGAGGTCAGCGGACATCGCGATTGCCATCAGTGGTTGGCTCGATCCCGAGGATGCGGCTCGGATATCGAATGTGCAAACGAAGGTCGAGTTTGCGTCCTACGACTGGGGGCTCGGCTGCTCGGTGACGTGATCTGACCGGTACACGCCTACAAGGAAGAGCGCGACCGCAACGACTGCAGCGAGCACATCGAACGGAAGCACGAAGCGCATCAGATCAGAACTCGACACGACCCATTCACCGTTGGGACCGAATCCCACGAAGTCCAGATATCGCCAGATGGACCACACGCATACGACGCCGATGATGACTCCACCGGCGAGCGCCGGGGATCGTCCCCATGCCCGGTATGCGCCGATGGTGACGGCGGCAACGACCCAGGCAATGTCGAGAGCAGAGATCAGCTGAAGGAATTGGGTCGATGGATCGAACCGCAGCGCCGCGGCCGACGCCAGGGTGACGAGCCCGACCGTGCCCGTTACGAGAACGACAAGCGAAATGCCCCCAGTAAGTAGCCTCGTACGTACGCTCCAACCTGTAGCGACGAACCACTCAGGCGTACCGAGCGGGACAACTGCATGTGCGAGGGCCAATCCGAATAGCACGAGCACGGCAAGCTGGATCACGAACGCTGGGAGTGGGTCGCCTCCGACGTCGATGACGAGCAGAGGGATCGAAGCGACCAGCCCGCCTGCTAGCCACGGAACTGTGCGCAGCAAGGCACGTTCCATCGGGACCATCTCAGATGTGGACCGAGCGAGTGCCCGTTCGTCCCTCTTTGATTCGCCGTTCGGCAATGTCGATGTAGGTTGCATCGAGTTCATAACCGACGTAGTGCCTTCCGGATTCCACGGCAGCTACGGCAGTCGTACCCGATCCAAGGAACGGATCGAGGATCAGGTCACCCTCAAAGGTATAGAGCTCGATCAATCTCCGGGGCAGTTCAACGGGGAAGGGAGCCGGATGCCCGACCCTGCGGGCAGACTCGGGGAGGATGTTCCAGATCGACACCGTTGCTTCGAGGAACTCCTCTTTCGTGATCGTGTCATCCCCCTTCCGGACACGGGCGTAAGAACCCTTCGACGCGACGATGACGTATTCATGGATATCGCGCAGCGTCGGGTTCTTGGCCGACTGCCACGATCCCCACGCACAGGACCCGCCCGCACCCTTTGCCTTCTGCCAGATGATCTCACCCCGAAGGTCGAACCCGATCTCGGTGAGTAACGAAGAGACATACTGATTCAGTGGTGTGTACGGCTTGCGCCCGAGATTCGCCACGTTCACGGCAACACGACCTCCGGGTTCGAGGACGCGGTACGTCTCTGTGAACACGTCCCGAAGAAGTTGGAGGTACTCGTCGATGTCGAGATCATCGTCGTAGTCCTTGCCAACGTTGTACGGCGGCGACGTGACCATGAGCGCTACGCAGTTGTCCGGAATCTGATGCATCGATTCCGACGACTTCCCAATGATCTGGTCCACTACCGATGCCGGCGGATCAACCACTTCTCCGATCTCGCGATCGGTGGTCCCAGCATGCATCCTCCGGCCGTAATAGCCGGAAGAATCATGTCCCTCGCGTTTGCCAGTACCGAAACTGGCGGTACTCGTCGCCACGTTGCCTCCTCGTCGCGCAGGCTAACAGTCAAGGGCACCAGCCTCGGGCACCATCGGACGGCTGTCGCCGTATGGTGGAGATCTGAACCACGGTGGCGCCAGGGGGGAACGCGCTCAGGTCACTTCTGCCTTGTAACTGCCGAGGTTGAGCACCGATGCTGCGTTCGCTGGGGGTGGTTCGAGGACATGTGCCAATCCCTCAGGTCCTGGCGTGTGCACAAGGTCGATGAAGAACCGGTAGTTCCATGCAACACCGGCCGGTCGAGACTCGATGCGGGTGAGGTTGGCACCACGAAGGCCGAGTTCGGTCAACACGAGGGCCAGGGACCCGGGCGTGTGTGAACCGGTCACGACGATCGTTGTCTTGTCGTCATCCTCGTTGACAACGGGATCTCCAACCGCAAGGACAACGAACCGCGTCGTATTGTGATCCTTGTCGAGAACGTCATCGAGCAGCACCTCCAGCCCGTGGGCTGCACCAGCACGTGGTGGCGCCAGAGCAGCGACCGTTGGATCCCCTGCCTCGGCGACCTGACGAACAGCTCCCGCGGTGTCGTGGGTCGGTACCGCATCGATGCCGAGGTTGAGAAGCACGTGTTCGGCTTGGGCAAGTGCCTGGGGGTGTGATCGCACCTCGCGGACGTTCTCTATCGACGCGCCGGGAACACCGAGGAGTGTGTGCCGCACCTCGACGAGGTGCTCAGCCAGGATGGAGAATCGGACATGACTTGCGTCGCCAGGGAGCCTGTCAAGAACGGGTAGGACGGATCCCGTTGTGGAGTTCTCAACGGGGACGACAAGACGGTCGATCTCACCGGCCTCGAGCGCGTCGAACGCAGCAGCGAACCCCCGGTGTCCGATGTACTCACCATCGGCGAATAGCTCGGTCGCGGCTCGATAGCTGTAGCTGTGGGGTTCTCCCTGATATCCGACCTTCATGGGGAGAGACCCTATCAGTGGTCAGGTGTCAGGTGTCAGGCTTACAACACTGGCTACCGTCCCGTGTCATGGGTAAAGAACGTAGACCGGACATGGGGTTCGCCTTCGGCATGTTCGATACGCAGAGCGGGTTTGCCGTCAGTCATCAGTACGACCGCTCACCGTCGATCATCCGCCCCGGAGACCCAGTAACTCTCCGTACTCAGACTGTTCATGGATATGACATGGTGACCGCATACGTCGTTGACGGCGCCGGACCACTCACGCCCCGGACGATCCGCGAGAAGGGAACCGCGGTGCCCTTCGAGCGGCACGGAAGTGACTGGTCGGCACTCCTATTCGGATCGCCGAACGGAACGATCCAGCACTACATCGTTGAAGCACTACATCGCTCAGGGGCCGTGCACTACGCCGACGGCAGCCACTCGGTGTCCACCGCGAAGGTGTTCACCCATCGGGTCACAGACCGCAACCCGCCAGTGTGGACGAACGATGCAGTGATCTATCAGATCTTCGTCGACCGTTTTGCAAATGCTGCCGGCAGCGTCGTCCAACCGGATGATCCAATGGGCTGGGGCGGCGGTGATCTCACGGGTATCACCAAGCATCTCGACTGGATCAGGGATCTCGGCGCGAACTGCATCTGGATCACGCCGGTGTTCACCTGCCAGAGCTACCACGGATACGACTCGCTCGACTATCACTCGATCGATGAGCGGTTCGGCGGGGACAGCGCGTTCAGAGAGCTGATCGACAGGGCCCATGACCGTGACATGCGGATCCTCATGGACATCGTGCCCAACCACGTCTCAAACCATCACGAGTGGTTCACGAGCGCGCTCGATGGCGGACCGGAGCGCGACTGGTTCGACATCGACGGAAGCGGCAACTACCAAACCTTCTTCAATGCTCTATCCATGCCGAAGCTGATGCTCGATCAGCCAGCTGCACGCAAGGCGATGATCGATGTCGCCGAGTACTGGATCACAGAGTTCGGTATCGATGGCTACCGTATCGACCATGCCCTCGGCCCATCGGAGTCCTTCTTCGCTGCGCTGTCTGAACGGATCAACGAGGTTGCCCCCGAGGCGTGGCTCTTCGGAGAGGTCACACCGATGTCTTCGTACAACGTGCGTTATGGCGGGATCCTCGATGGCGTCACGGACTTCGCCTTCGCGTATGGGTTGCGTGAATACCTCGCCGGGACGATCACAGCGGCAGGCTTCGCCTCCCTCGAGCGCGAGGCGATCGCGACCCACCCTGCGCACGAGTTCTCATGGGTGCGTTTCTTCGACAATCACGACATGGAGCGGGGCCTGACGCGCTGGACGGACGACGAGGCGACGCTCGAACAAGCATTGGGGATACTGCTGACGCTCCCTGGTGTACCAGCGATCTTCTACGGGACCGAACAGGCGCTCACAAGCGAACTGCGTGAATCCGAAGGTGGCCTGTCGGTCGGTCGTATTCCAATGACCTTCGACCGGAACCATCCCATGTACGCGGCGACCCGGACGGCGATCGCGCGACGCAGGAAGAACCGAGTAGATCAGGCAGAACCTGTCTGGTGGGAACCCGATGGTTCCTGGACGTGGAACGGCCTTGAGGGACGACTGACGACTGACGACTGACGACTGACCTGGTGCGAGTATCAACTCGGGGCGCGGCCTGTAGTTCGTCCGATCACGAGTTCGGCGCGAAAGAGCTGGCTGTGATGCGAGCTCTCAGAGCGCTGGTTACCGACGAGTTCCGAGGCAACCGCCTTCGCCATTGCAAGAGCTGGCTGTCTGAGCGTGGTCAGCGGGGGATCGATGTAGCTCGACATGGGTGACCCATCGAAACCAACCACCGAGAGGTCCTCGGGAACCGAGACTCCCCAGGTCTTCGCCGCGGATACAACGCCCATCGCCATGAGGTCATTGCCACACACGATGCCGGTCACGCCCTGCTCAAGGAGCTTCGCTGCTCCGGCCTGACCGCCCTCGAGTGTCCAAGGTGTTTCCGAGATGAGCGACTCGTCGAACTCGACACCCATCTCGTCAAGGCCCTTGCGGTAGCCGCGGATGAGATCGTTCGCGGTTGGGTAGCGATGCGGTCCGCTGAGCATCCCGATGCGTTCGTGCCCGAGTGATCCGAGATAGTGGACGGCATGGGAGGATGCCTCAACGACGTTGATCGCGACAGACGGAATGGGTGGTTCATCCCCAAAACCGTTGACGAGAACGACGGGAATGCCCTTGGCACGGAGTGCCTGGTATGGCTCGTACCCGACGTCGGGGAGTGCGTACCTGCCGTTGATCACGACGACACCCGAGGCGCCGTGCGCAACAAGGAAGTCGAGGAAGTCCTGTTCGTGAACGGTCTCACTGGTCG
Source organism: Actinomycetes bacterium (assembly GCA_030598305.1). Next base: position 5,016 of record JAUVQC010000014.1, on the reverse strand, counting down.
AGGAACACACAAGAGAGATGTATCCATGATGGGCGAACACCGACTCCATCTGCTGGGCGAGGTGGGGGAAGATCGGGTTGGACAGTTCCGGCGTCACGATGCCGATCGCGCCGCTACCTGCCGCCTTTCGATGCACGTCTGCGTATCCGAGATCCGAGAGCACATCAAGCACTCTCCGCCTGGTGTCATTCGCGACGCCAGGTTTTGCATTGAGAACGCGGCTGACGGTCGCTTCGCTGACGTCGGCGAGCTGTGCTATTTCGGAGAGTCTTGGTCGCATGGCCATGACGTAAGGATGCCCGACTTGCAACACTATTGCAAGTCTTTCGTAATTTCTTGCAAGATTGCAAGAAATCTTGTACACTTCTTGCAGTCGCCCCCGGCGACCGAACACGAACACCTTGATACAGGAGGACCCGGCACAATGAAACGTCGGTACACCATGTGGACCGCAGTTGTTATCGCATTCGCACTTCTCGCCGCAGCTTGCGGCGGAGGTGAAGAAGCCAGTGATACGACAACCTCGGCACCCGCAGAGACAACAACCACAGAAGCTACAACCACAACGGTTGGCGAAACCACGACGACAGAGGCACTACCGCCACTCGTCATCTGGGCAGACGAAAAGCGCGCTCCGGCCATCGAAGCGATCGCACCGGCATTCACCGAAGCAACAGGCGTTGAGGTCATCGTGACCCTCGTCGACTTCGGCGACATGCAGGCTGAGGTCGAGACGAAGGGCCCGGCAGGTGAAGGTCCAGACATCTTCATCGGAGCACACGACTGGATCGGCGGACTCGCCTCCAACGGAGCGATCGCACCGATCGATCTTGGCGGACGCGACTCCGAGTTCACGTCGACCGGCCTCGATGCACTCAAGTGGGACGGCCAGCAGTACGGCCTCCCCTACGTCACAGAAGCCGTGGCGTTGTTCTACAACACGGACCTCGTCCCCGAGCCACCGACGACGTTGACAGAGCTCAAGGCGGCATGTGACGCCATCGAGGTTGACAACTGCTGGGGTATCCCCGGCGGCAACGACGCTGGCGATGCCTACCACCACAACCCGTTCATCACGGTCTTCGGTGGATACATCTTCGGCTTCGATCCAGCCACCGGCTTCGATGTCAGTGACATCGGCCTCGCCAGCGACGGTGCAATTCTCGGTGCAACGCTGCTCGAGAGTCTCGTCACCGACGGATACGTCGCTTCGACCAATGGCGACGATGCCAAGAACCTCTTCTTCGAAGGCAAGCAAGCGTTCTTCCTCAGCGGCCCATGGCAGCTTGGAGACCTCCAGAGCCAAGACGTCATCAATTGGAGTGTCACGAAGCTTCCGACGGTCGATGGAAACAAGATGGGTCCATTCGTGGGCGTTCAGGGTTTCTACCTGTCCGAGTTCGCACAGAACAAGGCGATCGCCGAGGAGTTCCTTCTGAACTTCATCGCAACGCCTGAAACGATGATGGCGCTGTTTGAGGCAGACCCCCGTGGTTCCGCCTACATCGCCACGCTCGATGCCATCTCGGACGATCCGATTGCAGCGACGTTCGCGCTCTCAGCGGCCGATGGCACGTTCATGCCGAACGTGCCAGAGATGGGTGCCGTATGGGGACCGGTCGGGGACAACTTCCTCGCCCTCCGTAACGGCGACATCGGTGCTGCCGAGGCTGCCGCCAACATGGCAGAGCAGGTAGCGACAGTCATCGCAGAGGGCTAGAGCCCCCTCGATACGAATTGGGTAGGGGGGAGAGCGCAAGCTCTCCCCCCTACTTGTTGGCCATGCGAGGCAGCACCCACCCGCCTAGCATCGCCGTAGAATATGGATAGGAATCATGGCGACACCATTGGACGGTCTTGGCAAGGGCTTCTGGCTCAGGATGCTCGGCCTCGCGGTCCTCGACTCACTCGCCCTCTACTCCTCGTTCATCCTCATCGCCGACGGCGCGAGCCTCATGCTGATCGGCCTCATTGTCGGCACACTCTTCATCAACTGGGTGTACCTGTGGCCACGAACCCAAGCGCTGCGATGGATCACGCCCGGGCTCATCTTCATGGCGATCTTCGTCATGGTCCCAATCGCGTACACGACCTGGGTATCGATGACCAACTGGCGCACGGGCAACGTGACGACCAAGGAACAGACGATCGAGTTCTGGGAGTCAAAGGTCTACGTGGACCCCGATGATGAGGGCGAGCTGTACGAACTGTACGTGTACACGGACGACTCCGGGCCCGATGGGCTGCGACTTCTCCTCGTGAGCGAGGAGAACGAGTACATCTTCGGCAAGGCACGTCTGCGGTCTGAACCACCGATCGATGATGCCGTCGAAGCCACCGGCACGTTCTCTGAGGCGGACGAGGTCCCTCCTCCGACATTCGATGGTTACGACCTTCTCTCCAGGCGAGACCTGTTCTCACTCTCGAACCGAGTCGACTTCAAGGCGCTGGTCATCGACATCGACGACGGAGAGGTTGTCATCCTCGGCCTCTCCCAGGGACGAGTCGTGCAAGCCAGCCAGAGGTACGTCTATAACGAAGCGTCCGACGTCCTTTTCGACACGGTCGTCGATCAAGCCTGTACGCCGGGCGACAGTACACAAACCAAGGGGAACTTCGTCTGTGAGGACGGCACAATCCTCGTACCGGGCTGGGTTTCGTTCATCGGGTTCAAGAACTACACCCGGGTCATCACCAACGATCTGATCCGTGGTCCATTCCTCCGGGTCTTCATCTGGAATTTCGTCTTTGCCTCCCTCAGTGTCGCGCTGACATTCGCACTCGGCCTGATGCTCGCGCTCGCTCTCCATCATGAGCGCATGAAGGGGCTCCGTTTCTATCGCTCGATCTTCATCATCCCCTATGCAATTCCCGCAGCGCTCTCCGTACTTGTCTGGCGTGGGCTGCTCAACGCAAACTTCGGCACGGTGAACAAGGCGCTCGAGCCCTTCTATGACCTCGTGGGGATGGACCCGATTCCGTGGCTCAACAGTCCTACGTGGGCGAAGATATCGATACTCCTCGTGAATCTGTGGCTTGGGTTCCCCTACATGTTCCTGCTTGTGACCGGCGCGCTGCAATCGATCCCTGGAGACATCCTCGAAGCGGCTCGTGTCGATGGGGCACGAGGAACGACCGTCTTCAGGCGGATCACCTTCCCATTGCTCATGGTGGCGCTTGCCCCGCTCCTCATCGGTTCGTTCGCCTTCAACTTCAACAACTTCAACCTCATATTCCTGCTCACGAATGGTGGACCGCCGGTGCTCGGGGCGGACGTACCTGTTGGACACACCGACATCCTCATCAGCTTCACGTTCAACCTCGCGTCTGCTGCCGGGAGAGGGAACCAGTTCGGCCTGGCCGCGGCGATCACCATGTTCATCTTCCTGATCGTGCTCCTGATCTCAGCTTTCAGCTTCCGATTCACAAGACGCTTGGAGAACATCTATGGCGGACTCTGAGATGGGCAACGTGAACCCCGTGCCGATGGGCGACGATCTTGACGAGCGACTGGACATCGCCGCAAAGACAGGTGGACAGCGCGGCATGAGATGGGCCTGGCGCGGTGCCAAGCAGCAGAAGATGGTCTACGAGAAGATGTCAACGCGTAAGTGGCTGCGAACGCTCGGATGGCGGCATCTCGTCGCGATCATCGCTGTTTTCTTCTCCCTATACCCGGTGATGTACATCATCTCCTCGTCGCTGAGCGGTCAAGACAATCTCTCGGCTGCGACCTTCTTCCCGACGACATTCGACTTCGGCACATACAAGGAGCTGTTCTCGAACCCACCGCTGACACCGTTCATGACGTGGTTGGGCAATACGTGGATTGTTGCAATCGCCGCCTCCCTCTTCAACGTCGCCCTCGCGGCGATGGCCGCGTATGCATTCTCCCGGTTCCGCTTCAAGGGTCGACGCACTGGACTGTTGGCGTTGCTGCTCGTCCAGATCTTCCCCCAGTTCCTCGCGTTCGTAGCGATCCTGTTGATCATGATCCAGATCGGCAATGTGTTCCCTGCCATCGGACTCGACACGCTGGCTGGTCTGACACTCGTCTACCTCGGCGGGGCGATCGGGTTCAACACGTTCCTCATCAAGGGCTTCATGGACTCAATCCCCGAATCGCTCGATGAGTCAGCGCGAGTCGACGGTGCCGGCCCGACGACGATCTTCCTCAAGATCATCCTCCCTCTAGCTCGGCCGGCGCTGGCGGTGATCTTCATGATCAGCTTCCTCACGATCTTCGGTGAGTTCCTACTCGCCCGAACGCTCCTGTCCTCGACCGACAATTTCACATATCTCGTGGGACTACAGCTCTTCACGAACGCCGACTACGCGGCGCGGTGGGGCCTGTTATCCGCGTCAGCCGTCCTCGCCGCGGGTCCGATCGTGGTGACCTTCCTGGTCGCCCAGAGGGCGATCATCTCCGGGATGACCGGCGGCGCTGTAAAGGGCTGAAGTTCGTTCGCGAACCAGAGCCACGAGGATGATCGCTGCGACAACATCGGCGATGACCGCTGCAACAGCCGGTCCGGGAAGGCCGAAGGATCGAAAGAGGATCGGGCCCAGGGCAGCGCCGACACCGCGTGCCAGGCTCATCGCCACAACCATCCACGCCAGGTACCGCGCTCTTGCTGACGGCACGAGTTCGGATGCAAGCGGTATGGATGACACGATCGTGAACTCGAAGCCGAATAGGGCCACACCGAGGATCGCCAGCCCGAGTCCCAGCTCGTCTCGGGCGGGGATGAGAAGCGCGAATGCTGATGCCGAGATAATCAGGCCTGCCAGGACAGCACGCCGCTTCCCGATTCGGTCCGTGAAGCCGAAGGTCGCGCCTTCGCCCGCAAGTTCGGAGGCACCGATCAGGATCGCCGCACCGCCGAGAGCAGCGAGAGACAACCCAAAGGAATCCTCGAGCCATGCGCCGAACACCACGATGATCATCTCCGAGGCCAAAGCGAAGAACCCCGCCACAGCCAGGAAGGCCAACCCCGAGCGATTGAATCGAGCCTT
>JAUVQC010000148.1 GCA_030598305.1 Actinomycetes bacterium | reverse complement strand
CCAGACCTTCGATCTCTGCGGTGATGCCGTCTCCACCCCGGGAGCGTTGCTTTCCGCGAATGAGCGGGATCGCACAGAATGCGCAGGTCTTGTTGCAGCCTTCGGCGACCTTCACATAGGCGAACGGCGTGGAGGGGGTTGGGCGTTTGACCGCATCGAGGATGTCCATGTGTGAGCGCCGCAATCCGGTGAAATTGACCGGTTGCCAGCCCGTCATTGCATCAAGTTCGTCAACAAGCTCGGGGTATCGGTCAAGGCCGATCACAGCGTCAGCCTCTGGCAGCGCTTCGACGAGTTCCTGTTCGTACCGCTGGGCCATGCACCCCATCACCACGAGCTTGGCGTCGTCGCGCTTGGCCTCGGACAACCCAAGGATCGTGTCTATCGACTCTCGCCGAGCATCCTCGATGAACGCGCACGTGTTCACCATGACCACGTCGGCCGATTCGGGATCGGTCGCGTCGACGTAACCGGAATCGCCCAGAACAGCACTGATCTTGTCAGAATCGACCTGGTTCTTTGAACAGCCGAGGGTTGTCAACCAGACGGTGGGTGCGGACATTTGAGAGAGTGTATGCAAGAGCGGTCAGGTGAGCGCCACCATCTCCCCAATGCGCTTGCGGAACCTGATGCGTTCGGTGTAACCGACTGACCGTGCGAACTCCTTCGCCTTGTCCAGGTCGCGGCCTGCATGCTGTGGGACGTGACCGTCAGATGCCAGCGTGATCGGCACACGATGGTTGTGGAAGCGCTTGAGGAGGGGTTCAGCCGGGTACATCTCGGCCGCGCGCTGATAGAGCCCTGCGGTTGACACCTCCACGGCGGTGCCGCCCCGTGCCGCCGCGACGGCCAACGCCTCATAGAGATCTGACGGGTCTTCATCCATCCGGAGCCCTTGTTTCTTGATGACGTCGGCATGGGCGAGCACGTCGAACACACCGGATGCAGCGAGTTGGGTTTCGGCATGGAAGTAATCCTCATACGACGTGACCGGTCCGCGACGGTCGAACTCGAACGTTTGGTCCTGAAGGTCGACGCCCCAGGCTCCAAGCCAGTGCGTTGATGCGATGAGGAAATCCCACGGGTACGGATCAAGGAATTCGGCGACGGACTGGACCGTCTCAGGGAAGAAGTCGACCTCGAGGCCGAGCAGTATCGGAAGCCCTCGATCCTTGGCATCGACGACGGCCTGGACGTACCTTTCGAGCGAGAGGACCCGCTCGGAGCGCACATATGCCTTCGTGTACTCGCGCAGGTCCCTGCGCGGATCATCCTTCCACCACTTACCGAGGATCGGCTTCGACTCGACACAGCGGTAGAGATGCTCTGTGAAACCGATCTCTGCAACTCCATTGATCGCCGCGGCCTCTACGTACGCCTCGATGTGGTCGATCGGATACTGGCCGGGTGCGGGTCCCACACCGTCATACGGTCCGTGTCTGTGGAGATGGAGGTGGTAGTCGCCCATGGCTGCTGACGGTAGTCATCAGCCAGTCATCAGGTGTCAGGAGAATCGAGCAAGCTCGATCCATGGGACGGAGGCGCTCCCGAAGGGCTCGGCACATGCTGTGACGAGCTGGGCAACATCTTCGGCAGCTGATCGTGCGCCGGTGACCAGATCATCGGGATAGTTGTAAAGGACCTGGTGTCGGGCGAATTCGTCCTCGTCGAGAATCTCGACCTCACCGTTGAGTTTGCGGATTACATCAAGATCGAGATCTATCTGCGTGATGCGATCCCCGTCCCGTTGACACGGCGTACCGATGTTGACATAGACCGTGTGGTGCGGGTTGTCCCACGAGAACTCCGCCAGCCACCACACATTGTCGGGCACCAGCACCACGAGGTTGTCGCCCATGGGTCTTGCGGGATCTGAGCCTCGACGCACGATCGAGTCCTTGGGAACGTGGAACCATGACCCGTATTCGTCATCGCCCAGATGGTGCATCGGGAACTGCCAGTGCTCGCTATCGGGCCATTTACGCTGGTTCATGTGCACGGGCTCGGCGCCCGGTGTCACGCGTGGGGGAACTCGACCCCGCGGTCATTGAGGATGCCCTTGATGATGCCGATGCGTGAACGGATCTTAGGGAGACCCTGGCCATCCTCGATGGCCTTGTTGATCTTCACACCACCCAGGTTGCCCATCTCTCCCGTCATGACTCCGCCGCTTCCAGCCTGCATCACAAGATCGATGCGTTGGTCTTCGATCGATTGGGCCTGGCTTCGGAGCGCAGCAAGCTCCCTGAGGAGCTCCTCATCGCTTCGGTTCCGGTCGAGCGTCTCTGAATAGTGCGCCGCCTCATCCCTCAGTTGGTCGCGTTCCTTCAGGAGTTCGAACTTCTCGGCGAAGGCGTCGTCGGGGAGGTCGAGCAACCTCTTCTGCACGTCGGCAAGCTTGGCGGTGATATCCGTTGTATCAGACATGGTCAAACGCTACCACCGGTAGCGCCAACTCCGCGGAAATTGTGCGTCTGTACGTGGCTTGGGTCGATCACTGCTGGTCGCCATCCACGCACCGAACTGAGCAACGCTACAGCCTCAGCCTCGAGAGCCTCCGAGATGGAGACCGACCGTTCCTTCACCGCGCCATCTGAGATCAACCGCTCCCTCATGACACCATTGAGAAGCCCGTCGGTAACCGGTGGAGTCAGCCAGACGCCATCAATGAGGAATGCGACGTTGGCGATCGTCGACTCGGTGATGTTGCCCTTCTCGTTCACACATAGGACGTCCTCGAAGGCGACGTGACGCTTGCGGCGTTCATCGAAGTGCTTCCGATCCGCGACCTTGTGGAAGAGTCTCGGATCGCTGCTGTCGAGTGGGTTCCGATCGACACACACCACTACGGGATCACCGGCAGGGCCCGGACCGAGAGCGAACCGAGCAGGGGCCTCAGAGAGTGAGAGCGAGACGTTGCCACCCCCTGATGCCAACACGCGAACCATCGTCGGTCCGATCATCGTCGACTCGAGGTCCGCAAGGAGCGGTCGAAGGGAGTCGGCCTCACACGGCATGCCCCAGTACTTCGCCGAGTCGGACAGCCGCTCAAGATGCTCATCGAGCATGACGAATTCGTCATCCCAGCGGATCGTCTCTATCAGTTCAACGGACGCAGGTCGTGCCGTGAGAACTCGGGCCTTCGCAAGCGCTTCGTCGTGCTCGCTCCCAGATGTCGAATCCCATGTGATCCCTCCACCGACACCGTAGGAGGCGATCCCCTCTGCTTCGTCGATCACGGCAGTGCGAATCGCGACGTTGAAACTCGCTCCCTCCACGCCGTCGCCCGGCGGGATGAACCCGATCGCACCGCAGTACACACCACGAGGGGCGGATTCCAATTCTGCGATGATCTCCATGGATCGTGCTTTGGGCGCTCCGGTGACCGATCCACAGGGGAAGAGTGCCCTGAACACGTCGACGAGTCCGGTTTCTCCGCGCAGGGTCGCAGAGATCTCCGATGTCATCTGCCAGACCGTCTGGTACTTCTCCATCGTGAACAACTCGTCGACACTCACTGACCCGAATTCGCCGACCCGACCGAGGTCGTTGCGAAGGAGATCCACGATCATGAGATTCTCGGAGCGGTCCTTCTCTGAGTCGTTCAACTCCTTACGTACGGCTTCGTCCTCGATCAGCCAACGCCCACGGCGAGCCGTTCCCTTCATGGGGCGCGTCGTGATCCGCCCGTTATTGATGGCGAAGAACTGCTCAGGTGAAACCGACACGACATGCTTGTGACCGTGCCAGAGATGAGCGGCGTACCGGGGACGCTGTGCGGCGACAAGATCTGCGTACATGATCCGCGTCTCTCCTGAGAACGCCGCATGCATCGGGAAGGTCAGATT